>JAQTNM010000100.1 GCA_028713875.1 Candidatus Omnitrophota bacterium
CCGGTTTCCTGAAAAAGCATGATAAATCCCAGAAGCATAACCAAGCTGCCGAAAACCGTGACCAGGAAGGCCTTGTCCGCGCGTAAGACATGCTGTTTTTCCCTGAAGAAACCGATGAGCCGCCAGATGGTAATACCGGTGATCTCCCAGAATACATACAGCATTATCAGGTTAGCGGAAAATACGAGCCCCATCATCGCCCCCAGGAAAAGCACCACCAAAAAATAGTATTCCTGCTGGTTTTCATAATGTTTTATGTAATCAAAGGAATAGAGTATGATCATCGCGCTTATGAACGAGGAAATCACAGCCATGAATACGGCCAGCCCGTCTGCGCAGAGGTTAAAATTCAATCCCAGGGGAAGGTTTCTAAAAACAGTCACCGCCTGCCGGCTTAAGACGTCAGGCAGCATAAAAGAGGAAAGGACAAAAGAAGAGACAACGAGCAAAAAAGCAAGCCCGTTCCTTAAGGCAGGCCGGAGCCTGCCTGCGGCAGGCAGCACAAATACCCCTGCCAGCGGAAGAAAAACAGACAAAAGTAACGCCGACTCTTTCTGCATTTTTAAAAATTAATAAAAAAACCAGAGAACGCCTGCTCCTCTGGTCGTATTCTCCTTATATTCTATAAAAAAAGACGTTTTTTCAAACGTCTTTATCTGTCTTTCTTACACGGCTTTGTGTATATGTTTGAATGTATATTCATACCATATTATGCCGGCTTTGTCAAGTTTCACCTGCCTCCTCCCGGCCTCCCGGACGATTATTTTATTCTTCTGATGAGATAGAAATCTATTTGGGGGACTTCCTTATTCAGCGTTATCTGATGGAAGAAATATCTTCCCTTGTTGAGTATCCTGAAATTACGGGCGAAGGATGAATCATGATACCTGAATATCCATATCCAGGCATTATCGGGGAAAAAGCCCAGCTTTTCAAAGAATTCATCCCCCTCCATATCCCCCAGCAGGTATATTTTATCCCTGGTTTTCAAAACAGAAAGGTCATTTTCGTAGCTTTTGTAATTGGTAATATTATCGGTCAAAGAGCGCGCCACATCATCCCCCCAATAATAATAAGCGAATACCGGGGGATTGTATTTTGTCTGGAATAAAAATACCATTTCTTTATTCCGGTAATCAGGCACATTTTTTATATACTGGGCTGCCAGTCTCCAGTTTTCATTCAGGGGATTGCGGAAGAAATCGTAAAAATCCAGCGCATTAAAAGTGGCGATCCAAATGACCATCGGGACTAAAAAGAATTTCTTTAACCTGTGCCTGGCTGCGCTTTGGATGCCCAGGGCAAGCATAATCAGCAACGGAAATGTAAAAGGAGTATAATACCGCACCCGGTTGGAATAAGTAGACATGTAGATCGCCAGGACAGGGATGATAAAGATCAACGTCAAATACAGCAGGTTCCGCCTTAAATATCCGGATCCGCATCTGATCAACTTATAGCATCCGGCTATGACCAAAGGAATATACAGGACGGCCAGGGCCGGATTCCAACGGAAATGAAAATCATAAAGCAGCACCATTGCGAAGTCGGAAAGCTGCTTCCAGACGGTCGGGTAATTATAGCCTTCGCTGAATATCGGCTCTTTATGAATATCGTACAGGAGATTGGAAAGCCAAGGCAGGTAAGCCGCCAAAACTAGGCCGCACATAAACAGGATCTTTTTTATCCACAACCAATGCCGCCTGCCTTCCAGGGAGCTGATAAGCAACTGGAGAAAAATGACCAAAAAGGAGAAATAATGCGTATATGTCAAAGCGATATTGATAACTATTAATTTAAGAAGAGAATATTTCGAATCCTTGTTCCTGAGGTAGCGGAAAAACACATAAAAGGACAGCAGGGTCAGAAAAATGAACAGGCTGTAGCATCTGTTTACCCGGAAAAAATAAAACCAGGAAAAGGAAAGAGCGGCAAAGAGCGCGGAGAGTATGCCTGTGCTGCGGTCAAATAAAAAGGCGGCCAACTTATAAAAGATATATACGCTTAATACCCCCAGCAGCGCGGAAAATGAACGCTGGGCAAAGCTGCCTGAGCCAAAGATCGATATCCATAAATGGGAAATGGCCTGGTATAAGGGCGGGATGGTGTTGGGGTTGGATTCATCTTTATGATGAAAGAGGATCTCCTTTAAAGGCTGCTCTGCGGCGTATAGGCTGAAATATTCATCGGTGATGAAGCTCTCTTTGTCTAATTGGTAAAAATAGATAAACCCCGCAAAAACCAAAATCAAGATCAGGCATAACGAGTAAATATTTTCTTTTTTTATCATCGCATTACCCATCAAACAGCGCAGCTTAGTCAAAATGGCCTGCGCTTTTGTTGAATAGTCTTTTTATCCCGGGCGCAACGTATCCGGTATATTGCATATCCTGCGCGATACCCAGCAAGGCATCCAGCCTGGCATGGGGATCTCTTATCGCTTCGGTTATCTGAATAGCCTTTAAATATTGTTTATCGTGAATATAATAATCGGCGACTTTAAGGTAAACCCGGGAAAGGGAATCGGCCTGGCATAGCGCTTTAACTGCGGGAAAAACTTCTTCCTGTTGACCGTTTTTAATACCTTGGATCATTATCCTAGCCAGCGCATCTTCTTTCAAATACGCGTTATCTATTTCCCGGCTTATCTCAAAAGCAGCCTTAAGATCTTTTAGTTTCGCGTAGCTTATCGCGATGTAAGCCAGGGCCTGAGAGCGGTCAAAGGGTAACTTTATCGCTTCGGCCGTAGCCAGGGCTATTTTATAATTGCCCTCCCGGGCGTAACTTATCGCGATCTGAGCCTGGGCCTCGGACCTGAAGAAGACGGTTTTTACGGCGTCCGCCGTATCCCTGGCTTTCTGGTAGTCGCCGATCTTTGCATACCCTATTGCCGCCTGGGTCAAAACCTCGTTTTTGAAATACCCCGGCTTTTTGCCCTTTGCTGAAATAACCGCCCGGTCAAACATTTCTCTGGCAGGATCGGGTAAATCCAAAGAAAGATATTTTTTACCTGTAGAGAGGAACATCTTGGCGTCTTTGGCCGGATATTTCAAAAGCAAGGAATCCCATAATGAATCCCATTTTGCATTATCGGCTACCGCGTTAATTTCGTAGAAATATACTTGCGGGATGAGCTTCCGGGTCTCGGAAGATGATTGCTGGATAATTTTTCTTAGAAGCGGGGTTTGCGCATACATCTTTTTTTCTTTAAATTCATCGATCAGCCGGCATAACGCCACGGATTGCGAAAAGGGGTCATCTATGGCCCCGGCCAGCTGCATGGCCTTTTCATATCGGGCCTGCTGAATATAAAAATTAACGATCTTTACATATGCGTCAGAGCGGCTGTCTTTAAATTCAATGTCTCCGGCTAATTCTATTGCCTTGCCGGCATCGTTAAGCTTTATATGCTCCTCTATCAATTCTGAAAGAAGGATCGCTTTGGTTAACGGATCATTTGTATTTTGGGCTATCTTGAGCGCCTGCGCCAAAACATCTCTTGCTTTCTCGGGCTCTCCCACCTTAAGATAAGCCGCGGATAGCTTTATTAAGGCCTCGGCTTTGGAGAAGGGCTCTTTTATCTCTTCAATCAGGCAAAGGATCCGGGTTAACGGCGCCTGAGGAGAGGAATCTTTTAAATCAGAAGCGGTCCGGCCCCCGGAGAGACCGGCAGCGGCATAGACAGCCCGATTGAATACCAGGCAGAAAATAAACAGGCTTATATAGCAGCAAAAAGCGGTAATTTTATAAGAATACTCCTTCATGCCAGAGCTACGGAGATACATCCTGCGGGGTTCCTCCTTGTTTTCTGTCTTCTAAGGATTCATTCCAGATCTGCGTTGATTCTTTATAAGCGCCGAACGCCGGCTTTTTGGAGAAATCCCAGCGCACCAGTCCAAAATAATCCACGCCGTTTCCCCAGTGTCCGTCACAATCGCGCAAAAATGCCCAGAAAACCTTTTCCACTGCTTTTTCTTTGATCAGCTGCGTAAACACCTGCCTGACCCATTCCTCCTGCTGTTTTTCATCGGGGTTTGCGCCCAGCCACCAGTTGTTTACTTCCAGTCCGCTTCTTACCCCCGGGCAACCTATTTCAGTGACCCAGATCTTCTTGGCAGAGTCGCCGTTACGCTCCATGACTTTATAGACAAGCCGGGCATAAGCCTGCACTGCCTTTATCGCCCCGGGCCTTAAAGGCGATTCAAAAATATGGATGTTTAAAACATCAAAATAATCTTTTGCTCCGTTATCATAAAGGCGATTGACGCTTAAGAGCCCTTCGGCAAGCCCGCCGTTTAATACTTTACAGGCGGGATCCTCAGCTTTAGCAGCGAGGTACACTCCTTTAAGCAGCCGGCAATAGCTCTTTAAGCCGTCCTGCCTCACCCAGTAAGTTAAGGAATCCGGCTCATTCCAAACCTCCCAGTATTTGACTCTATCTTTATAGCGGCTGATGACCTTGCGGCAGTATTCAATAAAGGGCCCGTTATCCCCGGAGGGGTCGTTCCATTTTCCTGTCGGCGAAGCCCAGGGAGCGCTATAATTAAGCAAACCTACGATCTTTATGTTATTTTTAGCAAGCAGCTCGACAATATTGTCGTATTTCTCAAATTGGAATTCTCCCCTTGCCGGCTCGATATCCTCCCATAAAAAATCCATGCGCACAAAACCTATTCCCGCATCTTTCATTAATGCTACGGCCTTACCCCACGAATCCCGGTCAGGATATTTGAAACTATTCCAGGGGTGGTTCCAATGCAGGAATTCCAATACCCCGAAAGGGCTGCCGCTATCTGTGAGTTTATTTTGCATACGGACTTTCCAGTAATGAATGCCGGCGCTTAAGCAAAGGAAGACAATAAAGGAGGCAAAGAATGCTGCTTTTCTTCTCACTGCTTTTCTTCTTCGATATTTATATAATCGCCGAAAGTTGTCCTCTCTCCTAAGTCATCTTTTACCGTGCGTATCCTGTCGGGCACGTACGGATGGGTCTTAAAATAATTTACCGGCTCAATCGGTTTCTTCCGGTTTATTTCCTGGAGTTTTTTCAGGAAAGTTATCATGGCATGCGGGTTATATCCTGCCAGACCGGCGTATCTTGCCCCGAGTTCATCAGCTAATAACTCATCCTGGCGGGAATAACCCAGCATCAATTGCATAAAAGCGACATCGGCAGTATCGCCCAGGCCCGGGGCATTGGGCACCTGCGCCGCCAGTATCCTTGCCAGGGAATAAGCCATAGATGCCTGAAGTTTTTTTATGCTGTGCCTGGCTACGATATGGCCGACCTCATGGGCGATTACGCCGGCTAATTCGTCGTCATTATCCACTTTGTCAACCAGGCCTTTATTTATATAAACATAACCCCCGGGCAGAGAAACGGCATTGACCTGCTCATCATCCAGCACCTTAAAATGATAATCTATATCTTTCCTATCGCAGACGCTGACTATTTTTTTACCGATGCGTTTGACCCTGTCCTGAACCAGGGGGTCGCCGTCAAGCTTATACATATTTTCCACCTGCCTGGACATGGACTTGCCGATCTGCACTTCCTTGTCAGTGCTGTAATAATAAGTCTCCTCCTGCCCGGTAACGATATTATATTCGGTAGAGCAGCCCGTTAAAAAAACAGTAGACAGTAGACAGTAGACAGTAGACAGGCATAAGGCCAGAACTTTTATGTCCAGTTTCTTAAGCATAAGGCGCAGTTTACGCAGGGGTAAGCCCACGACATTGTAAAAGCAGCCGCTGATCCGGCGGATGAACAACGACCCCCTGCCCTGTATATCAAAACTGCCGGCCTTATCCAGCGGGGAAACGCTCGAGAAATAATCATCTATCTCCTTATCTGTCAGCTTATCCATACAGACCGTAGTTTTTTCGTAATCTACCAGGGTTTTATTTTTGTCCTTGTCAATTACGGCAACCCCGGTATAAACCACCTGCGGCTTT
>JAQTNM010000101.1 GCA_028713875.1 Candidatus Omnitrophota bacterium
TAAATGCCTGGCTGTCAAAAACGTGCATATAGCTATTGAAGATAACAAGCCGGAGGCGATAAAAGCATTTGAGCGTGCATTGAGAAACGCCGATTACAAAATATGCATTTTAAAGTCCGACTACCCGCAGGGTGGAGAAAAGCAGCTCATAAAAAACGTATTGAAGAAAGAAGTCCCTTCGGGCAAGCTTCCTTTTGAAGTGGGTGCGGTCGTGCAAAATGTGGCTACGGTATTCGCCATCTATGAAGCGGTATATTTGCACAAACCTTTATACGAACGGGTGATCACTGTTACAGGCAGCTGCCTGACTAATCCCAGGAACCTCCGGGTACGTATAGGCACGACTTTAAGGGATATCATTGAATATTGCGGCCCGTTGAAAGAGGAGCCGGCCAAGATACTCATCGGCGGACCGATGATGGGCATTAGCCAGTTCACGGATGTAGTGCCGGTGATAAAAACTACTACCGGTATCATTCTTATGAATGATGAAGAAGCGAAAGAAAGGCAGGAATTGAACTGCATACGCTGCGGCGCCTGCGTAAGGAATTGCCCGTCCGGGCTTATGCCCTGCCTGATCAATCTGGCTTCAGAGAAGGAGCTATGGTCAGCGGCCGAATATTACGGAGCGCTTGACTGCATTGAATGCGGGTGCTGTAATTATGTCTGTCCGGCAGACAGGAACATGGTCCAATCAATAAAAAGAGCAAAAATGGAGATAACAAGATGAAAGAAATGATGCGTTACGGATTTACGCTGGCAGTTATCTGTGTTATTGCCAGCGGCCTTTTGGCGGCGGTGAATTCTTTAACGCAGCCCAGGATCATCGCCCGGGCCCAGGCAGAGGAAGATGCCGCTTTATCGCAGTTGCTCCCCCGGGCTTCAAGCTTTACTCCGGTAAAATCCGGGGGAGAGGTTATTTATTATAAAGGATACGATAAAGATAATAAATTCCTGGGTGCGGTTTTTAAGGCTTCGGGTAAAGGTTATTCCAGCGTTATTGAGACCATGGCCGGATTGACCAAAGATGGCAGGATCACGGCAATAAAGATAGTCAGCCAGAATGAGACCCCGGGCTTAGGTAGTAAGGTCGCCGAGCCAAATTTTATGTTGCGCTTTAGCGCTAAAGATGTCCGGGAATTAAGCCGGGTTCAGGCGATCACCGGAGCTACCATATCGTCCACGGCAGTGATAAATTCAGTAGCCGGTAAGGCAAGGGAGATAGAGGAATTGATAAAAAATGAAAGATAAGCTGAAAGTTTCGGCTGCTCCGCATCTGCATAAAAAAGGCGAGTCCGTAAGTAAAATTATGTGGATGGTGGTATTAAGCCTCATACCGGCGGGTGCTGCGGGCGTATTTATATTCGGTCTAAACGCCTTGCGGGTCATTATTTTAGGAGTAGTTTCGGCAGTCGTCACCGAAGCGCTGCTGCAGCTATTCACTAAAAATAAGATTACTATTCTTGACGGTAGCGCTGTGATTACCGGCTTACTACTGGCTTATAACCTTCCCGCCGACGTTCCTTTCTGGCTGCCTATTATAGGTTCTTTTTTTTCTATCGCGATAGCTAAACAGGTATTCGGCGGGCTGGGGCAGAATATCTTTAACCCGGCCCTGGCAGGCAGGGTATTTCTCATGGCTTCCTGGCCCAAATATATGACCACCTTCAGCGCCCCTTTCAGTTATGACGCGGTGACCAGCGCCACGCCTTTAGCTCTTTTAAAAGAGGGCAAGATACTGGAGCACATATCTTATTGGAACCTGTTTTTGGGCAAAAGAGGCGGGTGCATCGGGGAAGTCTGCATCCTGGCCTTGCTTGCCGGCGCCGCCTTTCTTTTATTAAAAGGATATATCTCCTGGCATATACCCGGCTCATATATACTGACAGTAGGGTTATTTACCTACATATTCGGACCCAGAGGTTTCTTTAGCGGAGACTGGCTTTTTCATGTATTATCCGGAGGCTTGATACTGGGCGCTTTTTTCATGGCCACTGATTACGTTACTTCACCTTTAACCAGAAGAGGCCATATTGTATTCGGCCTAGGATGCGGCCTGCTTACCGCGGTCATCAGGCTCTGGGGTGGTTATCCCGAAGGGGTTTCTTACGCTATATTGATGATGAACGCCGCCACTCCTTTGATCGACCGTTACACAAAGACACGGATTTATGGAACTAAATTTAGCAACCCGTAAATAATAATTGATACGGCATGAAGAAACTGATAAAGGAATTCCTGAAGGGAATTATTAAAGAGAATCCTACGTTTGTGCTGGCTCTGGGTTTATGCCCGACACTTGCGGTCTCCGTTTCCGTAAGAAACGGCATTGGCATGGGCATTGCGGCCGGTTTTGTTCTCCTTGGTTCCAATGTCATAATCGCCATGATTAAGAATATCGTGCCGGAAAGGATCAGGATCCCCTGTTACATTGTGGTTATTGCCACCTTCGTCACCATAGCTGAACTGATGCTTAAGGCATACAGCCCTGTTTTAAACCGGGCTTTGGGAATATATGTGCCACTTATCGTAGTAAACTGTATTATCCTAGGTCGTGCCGAAGCCTATGCTTCAAAAAATTCAGTGATAAACTCCTTATTTGATGCTTTGGGCATGGGCTTGGGATTTACCCTGGCCTTGATATTGATCTCGGGCATAAGAGAAATCTTGGGTTCAGGCAAGCTCTTTGGCTATACTATTATGGGAGGGGTTGAGCCGGCGCTGCTTTTCATTATGCCCTCCGGCGCCCTTTTGGTGATAGGCCTGCTGCTTGGTTTATTTAATCTTTTCAAAAAGGATAGAGCATGAACTCCGCGCAATTCTTAGCCATATTGATTTCCAATGTTTTTATATATATTGTCATCCTTTCACGGTTCCTGGGGCTCTGTCCTTTTATCGCCATATCCAAAGAGACAAAGCCGGCTTTAGCCATGAGTTTTGCGGTCACCTTTGTGATAACCGCCTCTTCCATAATTACGTGGGTTATTTACCGTTTTATGCTGGCGCCTCTTGGGATGACGTATCTGCGTACCGTATATTTTATACTGGTCATAGCTGCTTTTGTGCAGCTGGTGGAAATGGTCATTAAGAAGATTAGCCCTGCAACTTACCGTTTTTTCGGGATTTACCTGCCGTTGATTACAACCAACTGCGCGGTGCTGGGAGTTGCGGTGCTCAACATCGATATGTTTTTTGTCAACGATAAGGCTGTGCCGGGGAGTTTTTCTTATTCTGTGTTTCAGGGCATAAGCGTAGGCCTGGGTTATACCCTGGCCATGCTTTTGATGTCCGCGATAAGGGAGAGGCTGGATTTCTGCAATGTGCCTAAATGCCTCAAGGATTTTCCGTTGGCTTTCATTATTGCCTCGATCATGAGCTTAAGCTTTATGGGTTTTAACGGGTTCAGGTTTTAACTATGTTTATTCTAATACCGGTCTTGACGTTAGGGCTTTTAGGGTTGCTCTTTGGGGTAATTTTGGCGATCGCCTCAAAAAAACTGAAGGTCCAGACAGACCCCAGGCTTGAAAAGATACACGGCCTCCTGCCCGGGGCAAACTGCGGCGCCTGCGGAGGGGCAGGGTGTTTTGGTTTTGCCGAAGACATATTAAGCGGCAAGCGCAGCATTGACGCCTGCAAGGTCAGCGAGGAGGCTGTCAGAGAGCAGATAGCCAGGCTCCTTGGCCAGACAGTGGAAAAGAAGGTCAAGAGCATCGCTGCCCTGCATTGCTACGGCGGCAAAAAAGTAGGCGATAAATTTTTATACGAAGGCATAAAGACATGCGTGGCGGCAAACCTGGTTTTGGGAGGGCAGAAAAACTGCAGGTTCGGCTGCCTTGGTTTCGGAGATTGCGTGCGGGTCTGTCCTTTTGATGCCATCAGTATGTCGGAAGAGGGCATACCGGCGGTTGATGAGTCCAAGTGCAAGGCCTGTAATAAATGCGTTTTAATCTGCCCTAAGAAATTATTCAGCCTCGTGCCCCAGAAAAACCGGGTTTATGTCGCCTGTAGTTCCCATGACACAGGCAAGGATACCAGGAGCGTCTGTGCGGTAGGCTGCATTGCCTGCCGTAAATGCGAGCAGGTCTGCCCGGTTGATGCAATACATGTTATTGATAATCTGGCGGTAATAGATTATAATAAATGTACTTCCTGCGGGGATTGCGTCCTAGTCTGCCCCATGAAGACGATAAGGAAAAGATGACCAACATCGCGGTTTTTGCCTCGGGAAGAGGCACAAATTTTTCGGCAATCGCAAGAGCAGCCAAGAAAGGCAAACTTAAAGCCAACTTAGCTTTATTGGTCTGCGATAATCCCGATGCGGGGGTTATAGAAAAAGCAAAGCGCTCAGGGGTAAAAGTGGCTCTTGTAAAAAGAGAGGATTTTCCCGCAAAGAGCGATTTTGAAAATGCGATTATCCGATATCTGGAAGAAAACACCATTGAATTGATCGTCTTGGCCGGTTTTATGCGCATGTTAAGCCCGGAATTCGTCAGCCGCTACAGGAATAAGATCATCAATATCCACCCGGCAATACTGCCTTCCTTTAAGGGAGATAAAGGCATCAAGGATGCGTTTGAGTATGGAGTAAAAGTTACCGGGGTCACCGTGCATTTTGTGGACGAAAAGATGGATCACGGGCCAATAATACTGCAGTCTGCGGTGAAGGTCGAAGATAACGATACCCTTGAGAGTTTAGAAGCCAAGATCCACAAAACAGAGCATAAGCTTTATCTGCAGGCCATAAAGCTATTCATTGAAGGCAGATTAAAACCGGAAGGCAGGAAGGTCAGGGTCGTCAATCCGTAGCTTTTGAGAGCAGGGCGGCCCGGTTCAAAACAATCGTGTTTTTGGTCTCCAGGTTATCCAATTCCACCGCATCAAAATCCTTGAAATCGTAGGTTTTTACCGTATAAGCGATAATTTTAATTATCTCTTTATCGATGTCGGCATTTTTACCCACTTCGGGCCGCTGAAATTTTAATTTTATGCGGTGCAGTATCTGTTCAGTTATAAATTCCTTCATAGTGATATCTTTGTAATCTATGTAATCGCCGTCCTTATCTCCTCTCAACCGCAAATCCACGTTGACATCCTGTATTACCCGGTGCTGGTATTCTCCCCAGGAGATGTACTCGTAAGATACTTTTTTTAGATCCAGGTAATAAAATAGTTCTTTCATGAAAAATCCGTTTTTTATATCCGCGGTGAGCAAACAGTAGAATTTCGGCTCCTGCGTATTGGAGCGGTCAAGGCTGAAGACCACCCGGCGCAGGACTTTCCAGACATCATTATTCTTTTCCAAAACCGATTTATTATATTTATATTCCTGCGCTTTCTCCTTCTCCTCCACAGTTTTGATCATGTATTCGAATTTCAGGTCGCCGTTTTCCTCCGGGGGCGATTCGACGCGTTCTATGGTAAATTTTTCGGTGTATTTTTCCGGCTTGTCGCTTTTTACAAGCAGGTCTTCCACCGGCATGTAGACCCAGAGGGTATCCACGACCAGTTTCGCTTTTATGTCCAGGTTATACTCTTTTTTGCTGACATCCTGGATGGATTGGGCAAGATTTTCTATGCTGTAGGTATGAACGGTAGGAGAGGAAGAGCAGCCCGCCAACAGCAGTAATAGGCTTGTCAGGATGAGGCTATTTAGCGCGGCTCTTGCCGAATTCTTTAAAGATAGCCTCGATTTCATCATAATTAAGTTCTTCTTTCGCAACCAGTTCTTGGGCCAGGCGGTTAAGGAGAGGCTCTTCTTTGTGGAGTAATTCCTGGGCTTCTTTTAAGCAGGTTTG
>JAQTNM010000102.1 GCA_028713875.1 Candidatus Omnitrophota bacterium
CTTCGTCGCGGAAGCATTTGGCGATCTGGTAATATTTATCTATGCCGGCGACCATCAGGATCTGTTTGAATAATTGCGGGGACTGCGGAAGGGCGTAAAACTCTCCCGGATTCAGGCGCGAAGGAACCAGGTAATCCCGCGCCCCCTCGGGCGTGGATTTGGTTAAAATGGGAGTTTCGGATTCTATGAAACCGCGGCTGTCTAAAAACGAGCGGATAATTTTGTAAAGATTATGCCTCAGGATAAAGTTATTGAACACGTTATTGCGCCTCAGGTCAAGGTAGCGGTATTTGAGGCGCATTTCTTCGGTTATATCCAGGTTATCTTCTATTTCAAATGGCGGGGTAAGGCTGGGGTTGAGGATCTCCAGGCCCTTTGCCAGGATTTCTATCTGGCCGGTAGGCAGCCTGGGGTTGATGGTATTTTCCGGACGTTTATTGACCAGTCCGGTTACCCTGATTACAAACTCATTCCTTAATTCCTGCGCTTTCGCATACGCATCAGCGGATTCGCGGGGGATGAAGACGATCTGCGTAATTCCGTAACGGTCGCGGATGTCTATAAAAATAAGCTTGCCATGGTCGCGCCTGCCGGCTACCCAGCCGCAGAGAGTGGCTTCTTTGCCTATATCATCCGCGGTCAACTGGCCGCAATTGTGTGTTCTTAGCATTTTAATGCCCGGATCAGCTCGTCCTGCCTGATCTCTTTCTGTTGCCCGGAAATCATATCTTTTAGAGTGATCGTGCCTTTCTTCAATTCTTCTTCTCCGATGATCAGGACGCACTTGGCTTGCGAATCATTTGCCTGGCGCATAGCGCCCTTTAAGGACTTCCCGGCATAATCGGTGTCGGAGGCTATATTCTCCCGGCGCAACTGAGCCAGGATCTTTCCGGCCTCTCTTTTAGCTTCTTGCCCCAGGGCAATTACGTAAACCAAGTCCTTATTTTTATCGGGGTTGTTTTTTGGCCCGGAGATCAGCAACAGCCGTTCAACGCCGAAGGCAAAGCCTATCGCGCCAACATCAGGCCCGCCTAATTCGCTGACCAGCTTATCGTATCTTCCGCCTGCAGCCAGAGCATCCTGGGCGCCCAACTCCCTATGAGTGATCTCAAAAACAGTCCGGGTATAGTAATCCAGTCCGCGCACAAGATACGGCAAAACCTCATAGCTTACCTTCAGGTCGTCCAGCCCCTGTTTTACCAGGCTGAAATGCTCTTTGCAATCCGGGCAAAGATGCCTGTCGCTGATATTTAGTTTAGCGATAATCTTACGGCAGGATTCATTCTTGCAATCCAGGACGCGCAGCACATTTCTGTCAAAGCGCTGGCGGCATTCCTGGCAGAAGTCATTCAATTGCCCCTTGATGCTCTCCCTTAAAATACGCGCCAGACCCTTCTTATCGTCGAGACAGCCCAGGCTGTTGATTTTGATCTGGTAACCCTCTATAGCGCAAGCCTTAAGAATGGTATCGGCCAATGAGATAACCTCAACATCCACACCCGCATCTCCTGAACCGATTACCTCGCAGCCTATATGATGGAATTGGCGCAAACGGCCCTTTTGCGGCCTTTCCAGCCTGAACATCGGCCCGATATAGTATAATTTCTGCAATGCCGAGGCTTTATCCAGGCTGTTCTCAATATAAGCCCTGACTATGGAAGCTGTGGCCTCCGGCCTTAAAGCATAAGTTTCGTCCTTGTTCTTTATCAGGAACATTTGTTTCTGGACGATCTCGGCAGACTCTCCCAAAGAGCGGTTAAATAGCGCAGCCTCTTCCATCACCGGAGGCCGTATCTCCCGGTAATTGTATACGGAAAAAATAGACCGGCTTATGTTCTCTGTCTCTTGCCACTGTGGTATCTCAAGTGGAAGGATATCTTTTGTTCCCGCGACTTTTTTAAACATTTATTTTTTAAGAAAAAAGGGGAAAGGTATATTATCTTATTTTCTGTTTCATCTCCAGACCTGGCTTAAAGACAACCACTTTCCTGGGTGGGACGGGGACGATTTGGCCGGTACGGGGGTTCCTGCCGGTACGGCTTCTTCTCTGTTTTATCTTGAAAACTCCGAAATTGCGCAGTTCTATCTTTTCTCCTCTTACCAGTGCCTCAATGATAAAGTCAAATGTCTTCTGCACTATCTTTTTTACGTCTATCTGTTTCAGATTTGTGGCGTCAGAGACCTTCAGGATTATATCTTTTTTTGTCATCTTTTATCTCCTCGCTTTAGACAGCCGCGCTAAAAGACCCGAAGCTTAAATTATTGCGTTCATATATTGCAACTATAATATCAGCAAAAGTTTACGATGTCAAGGGAAAACTCCCCCTGAAGCAGCGTGGACACCCCCAACTCTTTACAAAATAACAAAGTGGCTTGAGGCTTCTGTAACTCATGGAGGGGTCTCGCCCTATAAACTCGCTCCTTGAGCGCCTTATGGCCGCTTAAAAGAATTGATTGCTGCTCCTACGGCATATCAATAATTTGTTTGAATATTTTTATTTTATGTTATAATTTGATTTATGCGGGTTAAATAACAATTCAAGTTTAACTAAGGAGGGTTGAATGAACAATCCGGTAATGATCGAAAGCGTGATTTCGAACATCGAAAAAGTTATCGTAGGCAAGCGTGAGGTCATAAAGCTGCTCATTGCTGGATTGTTAAGCAGGGGCCATGTCTTGATTGAGGACGTCCCGGGCGTAGGCAAGACCATGCTTGTGCGCGCCCTGGCTAAATCCGTTAACGCCAATTTTAAACGTATACAGTTTACCCCCGACCTCCTGCCTTCGGATATTACCGGCGTTACCATATACAATCAGCATAACGGACAATTTGAATTCAGGCCGGGCCCGATATTCGCCAACATCGTCCTTGCCGACGAAGTCAACCGGACCACCCCGCGTACCCAGTCCGGTCTCCTGGAATCAATGCAGGAATATGCGGTTACGGTTGACGGTAAAACCTACAAATTGCCTGAGCCGTTTTTTGTCATCGCCACGCAGAATCCCATTGAATTCTACGGCACCTACCCCCTTCCCGAAGCACAGATGGACAGGTTCCTTATGCGTTTCAATATGGGTTATTTGCTTGAAAACGAAGAAATAAAACTGCTGGAGAACCGCTTAACCGTCGACCCTATTGACGACCTTAAGCCGGTTATAAATGTAGAGGATATTATTTCTTTGATGGAGAGCGTAAATGCGGTGCACGTACATAAGGACATATTGAGTTATATCGTAAAAATAGTGGAGGCCACGCGTAACCACCAGGATATTAAGCTGGGTTCCAGCCCGCGCGGCGCGCTTTCCTTAATGCACCTGGCCAAGACCTATGCCTTGCTGAATAGCCGTGATTATGTCACTCCGGCAGATGTTAAGAATATCGTGGTATCCGCGTTAAACCATAGAATCGTGCTCTTCCCCAGTTCCCTGGTAAAAGGCGTCAAGCCTGAGGAAATTGTCAACGATATACTGGAAAAAGTCCCGGTTCCCATTGAGGTATAAATGCTTACCGAGACTGCAAAACTCACCATATTCTTTCTGCTGGTAGGCCTGCTTATCGCCTTTTACACCCAGGTTGAGCTCATTTTCTTTATATGCGCGGTCCTGAGCAGCCTGTTGTTTGTTTCGTTTGTAATCTATAAAATCACGCAGATCACTAAAATAAAATGCAACCGCATTATGCCCAGCGCCGTATATGAAGGCCAGAACGTAGAAGTGGCGTTGGCGCTTGAAAACCAGAGCGTATTTGCCAGTTTCTTCGTAGAATTAATCGATAATTTCAGCCCCGAACTTCCTAACAAGCAGCAAAAAAAACTCCTATTCCCCTACCTGTCCAGGCGGGCAGTAATTAAAATTACATATGAGGGGCACTGCGCAAAACGCGGCGTATACTGGGTGGGGCCACCATGATTATTACCTCCGACCCCCTGGGCTTATTTCAGAAAAATAAGATCATACAGTTATCTTCGAAATTGACGGTTTATCCCAAGGTATTCAAGATCAGGGAATTAGGTACGTTTAATAAAGGCGTGGTTGCCCCGCGTTACGGTTCACATACAACCCGCAAAAGCGGCGATTACGAAGAATTTTTCGGGATCCGCGAATACCAGCAGGAAGACGGTTTGCGCAAGATCCACTGGCCTTCTTCTGCCAGGAACAACAAACTTATGGTAAGGCACTTTGAGCAGACAGGAGCGCACTCTGTAACCGTAATGCTTGATTTAAAATATGGTAATAATCTGGGCACGGGAAGAGAAACCACCCTGGAGTATGCGGTTAAAATAGCCGCCTCATTCACGAAGTATTTTCTGGACCAGGGGTTCCTGGTGCAGTTGCTTGCCTACGGCGAAAAACCGATAATTACTACTTTCGGCAAAGACCCCTCTCATTATTCGCACATACTGGAATTACTGGCCCAGGTTGAGGCCAACAGCCCTTTTAGCTTGACTGAGGCATTGGGAAAACTTAATTATTTTATCTACCCCAATTCCACTTTTACGATCATCCGCCTGGACAAGGATAAGGATGCAGCCAGGGCCGTTGAGCAGCTTATTTACACCAAGAATATATCGGTATTCGATATACAGCTGGCATCTTCTACTTTTGATGCGAATGCCGCCAGGGAATCCGAATATCTGCTTGAGGTTAAAGGCTCGGAAGTCATTAGTTATTATATTTCTTGTGGAGATAATCTAGAATACGCCTTTGTACGCAAATGAACCTGATCTTCGCATATATAGTAACCAGCTTATTAATCATAACGGCGTTACTGTCCCTGGGCAGGGAATTTAAATATACCCCCCTATATATATTGTTTGCGTTACTGGGGCTGGGTTTAAGTTTCTGGCAGCAGAAAAAACAGTCCATCCCCTATTTGAAGCTCGCGGTTAACATCATCCTGGTCGCACTCACCGTCAGGGCTCTTTTCCCCTTTTTTGTCGGCAAGCCCAAAACCGATATGTTCACTGTCCTGATTACAACCTGGGTATACTTCCTTATTTTATCTACCTATATAATTTACACGAAAAGGGATTATTATATTATCCAGGGTTTCTCCCTGGGGGTTATAGTTTATGCCTGTTTTTATGCCACCCGCAATCCCCTGCCGCTCCTGGGATATACGGCAGCATTTCTAGCGCTATGGATAATGGCCTTAAGGAACATAAATCTTTTTCCTGACAACAAAGAAGAAAGTTCTGTTTCTTATACCGCGGATGATGTCTGGCGCGAAATAAAAGTGGGCGCGCTTTTATTCTTCGCCATGGTGATTTTGTCCCTGCCGTTTTATTTCCTTCTCCCCCGTTTTAACATACCGCTTTTGCCGATGGACCAGTTGCTCAGGCAGCGCTATAGCACGATTTACGCTGACTTTCCCAAGCGCGGGCTGATAGCTTACTTAAGCCGGAACCCCCGGGACATAATGTCCGAAAAAAAAGAATCCGAGGGAAAAACACCCAGCCCAGCTGAAAGAGGAGGCACAGAAAACCAGCTTGATATACGTCAGGATATAAAAAAGCCGGTATTCTGGCACGGCGAAGAGCCGAAGGATATCCTGTTAAACAAGATCAAAGAAATAAACCAGCAGCTCCAGGGCCTGGAGAAGCAAAGAAAGAAACAGGAACTTGTCAAGGAAGAGCAAAAAATAAAAAAAGAGAAACAACAGCTGCAAAAAGAACTCCGCCAGGCCAAAGACGAATATGCAAAATTAGCCCAGACCCAGCCTAACCTGTCTGCGGAAGAATTAAACAACTCTTCCGCAGCCAAGCAGATAGAGACCCT
>JAQTNM010000103.1 GCA_028713875.1 Candidatus Omnitrophota bacterium
CTGGACCTTCCGTGAATTGATGCCTGAAAAAAACTATAAAGTAATCCGCCGCGGCTTCGGCAAAGTAACAAAATCGCTCGGGGCAGCGCGCGACCTGGACACCTATATCGCCTTCCTGCTGGAAACCAGGGGCATCCCGGAATTTATGTGTTTCAAGCCAAAAATAGACTCCGTTATCCTGGCGACAAAAAAAGAGCGCCTGCGGCTTAAAAAACTGGTATCCGGCTCAATCAAAAAAATTGAGAAAGACCTGGACCCGGCCTTGCTCGAAAACAGGCTTAAAGAACTGGTAAAAAAAGTAACGCCCCTTAAAAAAATGCGCGGCCTTGCCCGGAAGAAGATCTCGCAGAGGCTCAAGAAACTCTTATCTTTCCGGGAATATGCAAAATATCCCCATAGATATAAAAAACTCCATTGCCTGCGCATCGCCGCCAAACACCTGCGTTATACCCTGGAAAATTTTGACGAGTTGTATGAAGGCAGGCTTAAGCCCTATATAGATAAGGCCCACCTGCTGCAGGATTATCTGGGCGATATGCACAATTATCACGTCTGGGGAAAGCTCGGGAGGGCTTTAGCAGTAAAACAGGCTTCCGGCAGCTGGGTTAAGCTGTTAGAGGACCGTTGCACAGACTTATGCCGCAGATCATACGATTTATTTTACCGGGAATGGAAAAAACAGGGTCGGCTTGAAACCTGGCAAAGGCTGAAGCAGCTTATCAAGCGCTGATCAGACCTCTTTTCCCTCTGACTGCCTCACTAACGCAACGCTTCCCAGCAATACCGCGTCATCTCCTAACGAAGATTTCTTTATTTTACAGCGGCGCATAGAGCGGAAAAATTTATCTTTTTCTATGGTCTTCTTAACGACAGGGATGATATAATCCCGGCAGGCTTCGATAACTCCTCCGCCTAGAATTATGCATTCGGGGTCAAATATGTGCCTGAGGGAAATACAGGCAAGGCCAAGTATCTCGGCGCTTTTTTTCATTATAGGCGTAACAACCGGGTCTTTTTTATCCAGAGCTTCTCTGAGAACCTTGCTTTTTATCCTGTTTATTTTTTTCTTAAACAACTTATGCAGCTTTGGTTTCTTGCCGTCATTGATCGCTTCCCTGATATCCCGTTCTATCGCCCAGCGCCCGACAAATGCCTCTAAACAACCCCGGTTGCCGCAGCTGCAGCGCGGACCATGCGGATCGACAATGAGATGGCCTATCTCAGCGGCGACCCCCTGATAACCGGTAAGAAGCTTGCCGCCGGAAATAACCCCTCCCCCCAGTCCGGTACCAAGGAATAAACCTACGGCGTTTTCCGCTCCGCAAGCAGCGCCCAGCCATTTCTCTCCCAATATGCCCAGGTTTGCATCATTACCGATGACAATTTGAACCGGAAATTTATGCCTTAGTTCCCTGATAATATTTATGCCGGTTAAATTCATGTTTGGAGTAACTAAAACCTCTCCTTTGCCGGCATTGACCAGGCCCGGGATACCTATGCCGATTCCCCTGATCTCCTTGGTTGTCAGGCGCCTGTCGGTAAGAAGGTTCTGGATGATTTCGACTATGGCCAAAAGTGAACGCCGGGAAGATGATTCAACAGGCGTAGGGATCTTTTCCCTCTCAAGGATTATTCCGCTCGGGCTGACCAGGCCGGCACAAATCTTGGTCCCTCCGATATCAATACCTATATAAAATCTGCTGTTTTTCTTCGGCATTATTGACCTCCTGCCAGCATACAAAGATATCTGGGAGACAAAAGCCAAATCAGGGTTCCTTTGCCCCGGGCCTTGCCAAAAGGGATATCAATGCGGCACATCCCGCCTTTTTTAAGCTCTATTGCCGAACCTCTGCCCCCTAAAATATAGGAAGCAAAAATACCAAAATCCGGCTCATGCCCGACCAGAACCAGACTATTCTGCTTTTTGTACCGCGCAATTAACCCGGCTATTTTTTGGGGGAACGCTCCCGGCAAGAGATCTTTAGAAAAAATGACCTTTGGCTTCTTTTTCAAAGCTTGAGCTAATATTTCAGCTGTATGGGAGGCGCGCTGCATGGGGCTGGTAATAATTAACCCGAAATCTTCCCCCAGGCTGCGGATACCTAAAGCCGCCTTCTTCATTTTTACTATGCCTTCCCGGGTTAATGGGCGATCATCATCGGGATATCCGGGAGCTCCCCGCTTAACCGCGATAGCATGCCGCAGCAAATAAAGACGGAGGATCCTGGTTTGTTTCATTCGTATACTCAACTCCCCGTTTCTTAGCAAGGATCCGGGCAGTTCGCTAAGCCCGGATTTTGATTAACTTGCCCGGCTCTTCCTGGTCCTTCTCTCCGGCAAAAGGACTTTCTCCTCAAATCCTACCCCGGGCCGGATCTCCTGATAAGAACTTTTTCATAACCGGCTCATTTATTGTTTTTCTAAATCATCAAGCAGATTAAGATTAAAAGAGGCGGGTTTAAAATAAGGGTCTATCCTTAAACATTCCTTAAACATCCCCCGCGCCTTCGGATAAACGCCGTCTTGCGCATAAGAGATACCGAAGTTATTATAAATGGTCTTCCGGCAGAGCGCAGAGTAACATCTGCGCAAAAATGGTTCGCTTCCGTTATAGTAAGTTAAAAACTTTACGGGCCTGTCCTTGCGCATGTTTTCCGAATCTGCCTTTTTAGCAATTACCTGTTGCGATCTATCTTCCCTCCGCGGCAAAATTACGGGATTATCTAGCGCTTTATAAGTATTTTTAGACGGGGAATATTTTGCCGCCGGCTCTTTTCCGGCCCCCTGCTTAAGCTGATCCCTTGAAATTTCAGTACCGGATAACGCTGAATTTATCCCTGCGATCCTTCTATTGATATCTTCTTTTTCTTTTATGCCCGGATCTAACAATAAGGCTTTCTGATAGAAAACCTTTGCTTCAAACAGCATCCCCTTCTTTTCGCAATTGAGCCCCTGCGCGTAATATTCAGGCGCTACCACTGCAGCATAGCCGGCAAAAGAAAGTCTGGGTAAAGTTAACATCAGCCCCAAAATCAAAACATATCTCTTCATCATTTTATTGCCTTTTATCTCTTCATCAGCTTATTTTTTAAATTATCGACCTTGCGATAACCTCAGGCTTTCTTTTTACCTTTGGCGCCTTCCATCTGTTCTTGATGATATTTACGCCGGATCTGGTCAATATCAACCTGCGTTGCCGGTAATTTCATCTTTAGCGATTCAAGGGTTTCCACAACGATCTTTGCAACCGAAAGGTTACGGAACCATTTGTGATCTGAAGGGATCACGTACCACGGCGCCTGCTTAGTGCTGGTCCTGGTCAATGCGTCTTCGTAAGCCTTAATGTACTCGCCCCAGAAATCCCTCTCCTTGTAGTCCGATTCGCTTATCTTCCAGTGACGGGCGGGATCATCGAGCCGCTGCTTGAACCTTTGCAGCTGCTCCTGCGGGCTGATGTGCAGGAAGAATTTAAGGATATGCGTGCCGTTTGCGACAAGTTTTTTCTCAAAATCATTAATAAACTCATAACGTTTAGACCAGACCTCCGCGGATACGAGTTTATGCACGCGCGCTGCCAGGACATCTTCATAGTGCGAGCGGTTAAAGATAACCACCTCCCCGATGGAGGGTACGTGTTTTTCAACGCGCCAGAGAAAATCATGCGCTGCCTCTTCAGGCGTCGGGGCCTTGAACGCCTGGACCCGGGTGCCTTGCGGGTTCATCGCCCCCAGGACGTGGTTGATGGTCCCATCTTTGCCTGCGGCATCCAGGGCCTGCAGGCAGATCAATAGCGACCTTTTTCTTTCAGCATAAAGATGGTATTGCAAGTCACGCAGCCTCTGGGTGTATTGCTTCAGCTTCTTCCCGGCTGAATTTTTATCCTTATGCTTAGCCGTAAAATCCGGGTTAATCTCTTTCAAGTTAACTTTGCTTCCGGGTTTAACCCGGAATATCTGGCCGTAGTTCATATATTCCTCTTGCCCCTTCCTCTTAGAGCGAATATCCGGAATCGATAAGAAACGCATCCGGCCATCCTATCTGACTGCGGCCTCATTTATAAACAAGGCCGGCTTATCGGCATCAAGAGTAACAGAGATGCCTAAAGGAAGGGTAATATTAATATCCCCGGGTTTTCTGTGGCCGGAGGGAAAACCATATATAATAGGTACATTGATGTCCTTAAGGGTGTCGTTCATTATATCCTCAATCGTATATTTCTTCCCTGAATCGTCAACGCAATCGACCATCCTCCCGAAGACTATTCCCCTGACATTCTTGAACTTCCCCGCAAGCTTCAGGTGCATAATGTGGTTATCTATGACCTCCAAATCCTCTCCGATGTCCTCGAGAAAAAAAATCTTATTGTCGGTATTGATATCGTAAGGGGTGCCTATAGAGCTTATAACCATAGACAGGTTCCCCCCGATTAAAACGCCGCTTGCCTTGCCGGGCCTGAGCACCTTAAGAGAAAAATACTGTATTTCTCCCATGGGTTCGGGTTCGGTAATCGCGCTGAGCAGGTAGTCCCGGCTGATAGAATTCATCTCCGGCCGCATTTCTCCCGAGACCACCGGCCCATGGAAAACAACCATCCGCGCCGTCTTGTATAAATAGTAAAGGAGAATAGTAATATCGCTGTAGCCGATAAAAATTTTGGGATTGCCCCTGATAATCTTTTTGTCCAGGTGCGGTATGGTCCTTATCGAGCCGTAACCGGCCTTGGCGCAGAATATCGCCTTCACTTCTTTATCGGCAAACATACGGTTAATCTGCGCTGCCCGTTCCTTGTCATAGCCGGCCATAGACCAGTATTTACGGAATATCGTATTCTCATACTTTACCCGGAAGCCCATCCCCTTAAGATAATCTACTCCTTTTCTGAACTTCTCGGAATCAAACGACCATGCAGGAGCGACTATTGCCACGGTATCGCCTTTACGCAACCGGGGCGGCTTGGTTGGCTGAAAATCACACATTCTCATCTCTTACCTTTATCTTCGGAAACCACACTGCCCGATGACCCAAAGTAAACCTCTCTCTAGTGTACTGCCAGACTTTCTCTACCATCCTCTCGGCTATCTGGCTTATCAGGTCATCCGGGACCCCGTCTTTATATTTGGACTGGGGACTAATCGCGCACTGGTCATTCATGTAATCTATGGTCATGAACTTGTCATATTTCCTGCTTAAGGCGATTTCGCAGGAAAACCAGTCTATGCGGGTGATCCTGGCGATCTCGGTAGTGATCCGGATGATGGGCAGGAGTTTATACTCATCCGTCTCTCTCAGCGTCAGGTGCCGGTAAATATGGGTAACCGGATTCCACCAGCAGGGAAAGATTTCTCCGAATAAATGAAATACCCGGAACCACGCCGGCTCTCCGTTTAGCTCCGCTGGTTCAATGAACTCCTGCAGCAGAAAATTGTCTCCTTTATTCACCTGGCGGGCCTCTGCTATCTCTTTCAGGGTAGCTTTCTGCCTGATGATTTTAACGCCCTTCTGGCCGTAACCCAAAGCAGGCTTTATTACAAAGGGAAATCCCAGTTTTTCCTTTTCTTCATCGGTAAGCCGCCTGGCCGGCTCCCAGTTTCTCACCAGAACAGTATAAGGGACGGGGATTTTTGCCCTCGCCAGATCAAAGTGGGTTATTGATTTGTCCGCTGCCGCCCTTACGTCATCCGGGTCAGCTACTACCCTGGTTCCGGAATCTTTCAAGTGATAGGC
>JAQTNM010000104.1 GCA_028713875.1 Candidatus Omnitrophota bacterium
GGATGGTTCTTGATGATATTATACTCTAACGCGGTCAGCTTGGTACGTTTGGTCAGTATTTCCAGCGGGATATCAATCTTGCCGGCATCATGCAGGAAGCTGGCGTATTTAAGACTTTCTATCTGCTTCTCGTCCAGGTGCAGCTGTTCGGCTATTGCCACAACCAGCCGGCTGAAATACGGAGAATGCGTATATTCCTGCGGGACGCGCATATCCAGTAAGGAAACCAGCGATTTGATACTGCCCAGGACTGTTCTCTGTTGCTCTTCATAAAGCTGCAGGTTTTTTATCCCGATCATGGCCTGCTCGGCTATCGTCACCAGCATCCCCTGGTCAAAGGCATCAAAGTCCGGTGCATGTTTGGCCCTCTTTAAGATGATCACGCCCATTGCATCTTCACAAACCAGAGGCAGGCCGATAAGCCCGTTTTTTCTTACGGAAGTGAGCGTCTTTACGATCCTTCTTTCAAGAGGACTGGCGATCTTTGTTTTTTTATCAATTATACACCTGGTTTTACCGTTTATGATGCATTTAAAAACAGAGTACTTTGCCGTGGGGTCAAGCAGGAGTATCATACAGTACCTGGAGCCAAATATCTGGCACAGAAGCTTACCCAGGCGGCTGATCAAATCCCTGAGCTCAAAGGTGGAATTAACCAGCCGGTATATGCTATGTACGGCCGAGACTAATATCTTATACCTTTTCGTAGGGGTCAAATAATTTTTTGTATTCATCTAAAGCGTACCTGTCTGTCATCCCGGCTATATAGTCGCAAACTACGCGCCGGGGGCCGTCCTGGGTTATCCTGCTTTGTATGCGCGGAGGCAGCTGTTCCGGCTTATCTATATAGACCCGGAATAATTCCTGGATAAAACGCTTGGCTTTATTGCTCATCCTGACTACCCGGTAATTACAGTATAGTTTCTCTTTAAGGAACCTGCGCAAGGGTTCCCTGATTTCCAGCAGGTCTTTACTGAATGAAACTATTTTTTTATCCAGCTTCTTTACGTCCAGATAAGACTCTATTTTAAACTTTTTGATCCTGGATTCAGTCTCCCGGATCAGGTCGGTAACCTGCATATCAATAAGCGAGCGGATGATCAGGTATTTCTTTTTTTCCGGATCCATTCCCGCAGGGCTTGCGGGAATCTTTCTGCAGACCGCATCCCATATTTCCAGGTGCTCAAGGTCCTCTTCTTTTAAAAGCCCGGAGGTAAGGCCGTCGTCTAAGTCATGGTTATCGTAGGCGATCTCGTCGGCTATGTCAACTACCTGCGTTTCTAACGTGCGATTCAGCCGGCTTAAGGCCCTTTATTTTTACCGGCTTATCGAATGCCGAAGAGTGCTTGACGATGCCTTCCCTTACTTCCCAGGTCAAGTTAAGCCCGGGGAAACCGCAATACCTTTCTTCCAGCATATCGACTACCCGCAGGCCGTGCAAATTATGGTTAAACCCGCCGTGCTTACGCATAAGCTCGTTCAAGGCATCCTCTCCGGAGTGCCCGAAAGGGGTATGGCCCAGATCATGAGCCAGGGCAATGGCCTCGGTAAGGTCCACATTAAGCCTCAATGCCGCCGCGATAGTCCTGGCAATCTGCGCAACCTCCAATGTATGCGTAAGCCGGGTGCGGTAATAGTCGCCTTCATGGTTTACAAAAACCTGTGTTTTATATTCCAGCCTTCTGAAAGCCGCGGAATGGATGATCCTGTCGCGGTCCCTTTGGTAAGCGGAGCGGTAAGGATGTTCCTTTTCTTTATAAATGCGGCCGCGGCTATTATAACTCTTCATAGCGTATCCGGCAAGGAATTTATCCTCAAATTCTCTAATTTGCTTTTGCGTAAGCATCTTTTAAACGTTTATGCAGGTGCCGTAGCGATTCCGATATCACCTTAGTCTGGCCTAAAACAGGCATAAAATTAGTATCTCCGTTCCAGCGCGGGACGATATGCACGTGCAGATGGCCGGTTATGCCTGCGCCGGAGGTGCGCTTTAAATTCATGCCGATGTTATACCCTTGCGGTTTAAGAACGGCCTGCAATAACCCCTGCGCCTTAAGCAGGGCATGGAATAGATCAAGGATTTCTCTTTCGTTTAAAGCAGAAAGCTCTGCCGTATGTTTTAAAGGACAGACCATAAGGTGGCCGTTATTGTAAGGGAATATGTTCAGCATACAGATAGAATGCCTGGTTTTAAATACAACCAGCTTCTGCTTCGGGGTTTTTACCGCCCTGCAGAATATGCATCCCCGCTTCTTTTTAAGCGAACTTATATACTTGTTTCTCCATGGCGCCCAGAGCTTATCCATAATCAGATTTTAACGATCCTGGTTTGTATCTTATCGCCCAGCTCTATTATACCGTATGATTTATAAGACGCAAAGATATCATCGGTGGCACTCCCCGGGTTGAAATACCAGGCATCGTCTTTCTTCTCGTTAAAAGGGGTGTGCGAATGCCCGAAGACGATCAGGTCGACATTGTCGTTCTTAAATTCGTGCTTCAGATTATCTATAAGGTAGGCAGGGTTACCGTATCCGTGAGTCAAGCCGATCCTGTATCTGCCTGCCTTGATTATTTCCTTTTGCGGCAGGATGGACCTTACCTCCTGGGGGTCCATATTGCCCCAGACCGCATGGACCTCTTTACAGACACCATGTAATTCTTCCAGCACCTCAGGCGTAACCAGATCTCCGGCGTGCAAAACCATATCCACGGTTTTAAAATCCTCCAGTATTTTCTGCGGTATGGATTTTGCCCGTTCGGGTATATGCGTGTCGGAAAGAACGCCGATTCTCATATGATAATCCGCGGTTTCGAATACAGGTCTAACAGCTGGTTAAGATTGCTTAAATCCCAGGTCAGGATCTTTTCTTCCATCGCCCTTAAGCGGGCATTGGCGTCGATGTCCTTTAAAGCGAAAATTATTTTTCTCTGCAGCTTGTGCCGGTATTTCTTGCACTCTCTGGCAAAATCCGTGATATCATCTTCCGTTAAGAGTTCTTTTTTGAACCCCAGGATCCAGGTACTGTCATTGGAACGGCCGATCAGTCCATCTTTGAGGCTTCTGTTGCAGAATGCCAGCGTCTTTATTTCCCGGAAATGATCCAACCTTAACTTTTTTCTTTCAATCTGCACCTTATCGTCCCCAAAAAGAAGCAACAGCTCCATCAAACGCTGGGCTATGGGCTTTGAAGAGTTTATCATAAATTCATCAATCATGTTCTTAAGGTTCTGGCGCAGAAGCATCTCCTGGTTTTTCGCGTCAAAGGTCAGGGACTGCATTCTTTCCTGGTAAACGAATTTCAGCCAAAAGCCGAACACCCGGTCATTGATCTTTAGGAAATCTGCGCTGCGGTTGATGACGTCAAGCTCGAGCAGTTCATTAACCCTGGCCAGCGCTTCTTTTTGCGGCTTCCGGAGGATATGCGCTATCTCCTTGATCTTATTGCGCCCCTGGGCGATCAAATAAAGGATGGAAAGACAGTCCTGGCTCTGGCAAGAATCCAAAAGACGCTTGAGATAGCCGGAAAACCTCTGATTCAATATGCCTGAAGACTCAAACAGCAGTTTTTCCAGTATATCATCAAGCCTCTCCTGCTGCCCTGACTTCAATAGGGCCTCGCTTATTATTTCCAGGTAAAAAGGATGACCGCCGGTAAAATGTACGATAAAATTCCTTAATCCGGGGGTTATCTGCAGCGGGCCCAGCCTGTATTCAAGATATTGCCCGCTTGTGTTTATATCAAAAGGCTCTATATTGAATATCTGGAAATTTCCGAACAACAAAGATAAATTCTTGGAGAGTATGGACCTTGCCCTGAATTGCATAGAGCTTATGATTATGTACATCGTAGTCTTCTGCGTTATCAGGAGCTTTGACCATTCCGTATACAGGGCTTTTATGCCCATGTGTTCCAAGTGGTGGAATTCATCCAGTATCACTACGCAATATTTGCCTGTCTCTTCATGCACTGATTCCGGCAAGGACAGGAGTTCGGTAAAGATATTGTTCTTTTTCCTTTTATCTATCGCCGATAAAATAAATCTGGCTTTTTCGACTGTCCTGGGTATATACGCGGATGATTTCCTGAGCAGGAATCCCAAGTCCTCTTTAAGGGAGAGCCCGCTATTGGTCAGAAAATTATATAGCAAAATACCTATAAAACGCCTGGCAAAAGAAGACAGGGTTTCCGGCCTGGCTTCAAGATAGAGGATAACGATGCGCGTATCGCAAAATTTATTAAGGAAATTAAAGACCAGCGAGCTTTTGCCTATCAGTTCGTCTCCGAGAATAGCTATGTTCTGACGATAGCCCTCTTTCAGGGAACGGGTGCGTTTTTCAAGTATATCCAGGTATTCTTTGCGTCCGAAAAACCTGTCCTGTGTCATGGCAGATAAAAATTAGGGTTTTGAGGTATATATCCTTTTCTTATTTCAAAATGCAGGTATTCATTCTTATCTCTTCCTGCCGCGCCTACCCTGGCGATAACGGAGCCTCTCTTGACAGTCTGGCCTACTTTAATAAAAACTTCGGAATTTCTGGCATAAACGCTTAAGAAGCCGTCGCCGTGATCTATGATCAGGGTCCTGCCGTAGTTATAAAAGTGCGGCGAATAAAATATTACCCGTCCGCTACGCGAAGCCACGACCTCTTTATTGACGTAAGGCTGTATGTTAATGCCGCGGTTTATCATATTATTAGAGGCCAGGCCGAAATTAAGGACCACCCTTCCCCTTACCGGCCAGATAAAATCATCGTTAGCCTGCGGCTGCGATAAAGGCGCGGTTTTCTGGCGGTTAGGGATAAAAATAAGCTGGCCCGTTTCTATCCTGCTTGCGTCAGATATCCGGTTTACGCGCGCTAATTCATCTATATCTATGTTGTATGTCCTTGATATCCTAAAAAGGGTCTCTCCCTTCTCTATGCGATGATAAACTCCCGGCACCCCGGCAGCCTGCGGGGCCATGACTGAGGGGGCCGTGGCACAACCGCCTAGAAACAGTAGACAGTAGACAGCAGACAGCAGACAGGGCAAGGTAAAAACTAATTTTTTTTGTTTAAGCATGGATAATTTTCTTAAAACCGGTTTTAACCTGTATAATTTTCTATTAACTCACCCTACATGCTACCTACTGTCTACTGTACTTTCTGGAGCGGGCGAGCGGAATCGAACCGCCCTATCCAGCTTGGGAAGCTGGTGTTCTACCGATGAACTACGCCCGCAAGCATTTATCCATTAATTTAATAGAACAATATTCCCCGCACATAGTGCAGACATCCCTGACCAGCGGTTTAGAAGAACTGCGATAGGACCTGGCCTTCTCCGGGTCGACGGATAAACGAATCTGTTTTTTCCAGTCGCGTTTTCTTCTGGCCACGGACATGGACCTGTCCCATTCAATCGCTCCTTTGACTCTTTTGACTATATCCGCGGCGTGCGCGGATATACGGCAAGCCACTACGCCATCCCTGACGTCGCTGGCTGAAGGATGCCGCAGATGCTCTGACGGCGTAACATAACAGAGAAAATCTGCCCCGCAGCCCGCTGCCAGGGCCCCTCCTATCGCCGAGCTGATATGGCCATAGCCCGGCGCCACATCCGTAACCAGCGGCCCCAGTACATAGAAAGGAGCCTGATGGCAGATAATCTTTTGAAGGTGGACATTCTTTTTTATCTGGTCTAAAGGCACATGCCC
>JAQTNM010000105.1 GCA_028713875.1 Candidatus Omnitrophota bacterium
CCCTTGATCGCAAAGGCAAGCGCAACAATCACAATACCCTGGCCTCCGATGAACATAATCAGGTGCCGCCAGAAATTGTGGGTATAGGAAAGATGGTCTAAGTCCTGCACCAAAGTCAAGCCGGTGGTGGCAAAACCCGACATACTGTCAAAACAGGCGTCCAGAAAAGACTTCCAGTGTCCGCTTAAATACAGCGGTATTGCCCCTAAAACCATAGCCACCAGCCACGACAGAGAAACTACAATCATGCCCTGCATCCAATTCAGGTCTTTCTCAATGCCGCATAACCTCTCAAGCAGCATCCCGGATATCAAGGCTATCTCCGCTGCAATCAAAAAATCCAGGGCAGGATTTATTTCTCTACAGGCAAGACCTAAAAATGCCGGCAGGCACATCGTAAAACCCAAGCCGATGATAATCTTGCTCAGATAATAACCGATGTTTTTAATATCGTCTATGCGGGGTCTAAGGATCATCTAACGTGGCAATAATACAAGGCACAACAGAAAGCCCGCCGCTATAACGGCAAAAGCATATAAAACTTCAACGCCAATACCCAAGATGGCATTAAAAGGGGGGCGGATTTTCATTATAATTTACCCACCAGAAGATTTAAAAGCTGGGGTTCATTGCCGATCACGGTCAGGGCGATGATATCATCCCCGGGCTTAAGGACCGTGTTGCCTTTAGGCACAACCACTTCTTCTCCCCTGACGATAGAAACCAGCACTGAATCCGCAGGCAACTGGATATTCTGGACCTCTTTATTGATCGCCGGTGAATCTTCGGGCAGATCCACCCGCACAATGGCAAGCTTGCCACGCTTGAAGCTCATCAGGTTCACAAAATCCGAGAAAGATACCTCTTCTTCAATGACCTTGGCGATGATCTTGGTAGAGTCAATGGGCACATCGATGCCCAGCTCTGCAAAGGTGTGTTCGTCATCGGGGTTATTTACCCTGCCTACGGTACGGCCGACATTGAATTTTTCCTTGGCTAACTGGCAGATGATAAGGTTATCTTCATCGTCTCCGGTAACCGCGGCCACCACATCCGCCCGGTGCGCTCCGGCTTCTTCAAGGATCAATGGCTCGCAGCCATCGCCGTTAATGACCAGTATCTCCAGTTCTTTGGCGATTTCCTCGCAGATATCTTTATTCTTCTCAACTATGCTGACCGTATGCTTACTAAGGCAAAGCCTCTTGGCTAAAAAATATCCCACTTTTCCTGCGCCTACAATTAAAATATACATAGCCTTACCTCAAAGAGTGTGTTAGAGGCCGAGTTTATTTTTTATTTTGTCAAGGCTGGCCACTTTCACTACCGCCATTAATACGTCTTTTTCTTTTACAACCGTATCCGGCACGGGGATGACCATGCCGTCAAGTCTTCTTACCGCTACCACTAAAAATTCTCCGGGGATATTTATATCGCGGATGGGCAAACCCACCAGTTCCTTCTTGGCGTCAACTTCCAATACCCCCAACTCCTTGGTCTCAATCAGATAGCTGGAGAAATGGCTCTCTATGATCTTATCCCTGATCATGGCCGCAAAAAGTATTGTCCCGCTGATCACGTCCATGCCCAAAGTGGCGTAAATATGCGCGCGCTGCGGATCATATACGCGAGCGATGACCTTGGGAACCTTGAAGATCTTTTTAGCTACCTGCGCCGAAATCAGGTTGGTATTATCTCCGTTGGTTACGGAGCAAAAAGCATCTGCTTTCTCAATACCTGCCTGCTTTAACAGGCTCAGATCAAAACTGTTGCCTACCAGGGTCAGGCCGTTGAACGTACTGCCCAGGCGCTCAAATGACGCAGCGCTCTTGTCGATAATAACTACATTGTGGCCTTCCCCGGAGAGGAGCCGGGCCAACTGTGATCCCACCCTGCCGCAGCCGGCGATAATTATATACATATTTGCCTAACCTTTTGCTATGTCCGTTAATTTTTTGAAAGCATGCGTATCTTTCACTGCCAGCTCCGCCAGGATCTTCCTGTCCAAAGCCACCTTGGATTTCTTAAGGCCGCTCATGAATCTGCTGTAAGTAATGCCGTGTTCCCTGCAGGCCGCATTTATACGGCTGACCCAGAGTCTGCGGAATTCCCTTTTTTTCGCTTTTCTATCCCGGTAGGCATAGACCAAAGCGTGCATCAGGGCCCGGCGGGCCTGCTGGAACTGCTTGCTGCGGTCGCCCCAGAACCCCTTAGCGCTTTTTAATACTCTCTTCTTCCTTCTTCTAGTTGCTACGCTGTGTTTAATCTTAGCCATGACACGAACTCCTTCATTTTAATTGATCTTTAGCCGTAAGGCAGCACTCTTTTTAAATACTTGGCCTCTTTCTGGCCTTTGATTATCTTGCCTCTTCTTAACCGCCTGATCCTCTTGGTTTTTTTACTCGATAAGAGGTGGCTCTTGCCGCAAGAGGCGTATTTTATCTTGCCGCTTTTGGTCAATCTGAACCTCTTAGCCACGCCTTTTTTGTTTTTTAACTTTGGCATCTTGCCCTCTTTCTTCTGATTGATGTTTTTGTTTTATTTGGGTGATACCACTATGGACATAACCCTGCCTTCCAGATACGGCTCTTTCTCCAGCTGCCCGTCATTCTGGGTGTCCATGATAAATTTATCTAAAAGCTTCCTGCCTAAATCCATATGCTCGGCCTGCCTACCGCGGAAGAAAAGATTTATCTTGACCTTGTCTCTTTTTTGTAAAAAAGTGATGGTCTGTTTTAATTTAACCTGGTAGTCATGCTCGTCGATGTTAGGCTTAAGCCTGACCTCTTTTAATTTGCCGTGTTTCTGATGTTTCTTGGCTTCGCGCTCTTTTTTCTCCTGGTCATATTTAAACTTGCTGAAATCTATGATCCTGCAGACCGGAGGATTTGCCTGGGGCGCAACCTCTACTAAATCCAATTCGTACTGATTGCTCATCTCCAGGGCCTTCTGTATAGTGACTACGCCCAACTGATTGCCTTCAGGGCCGATAAGGCGCACTTCGGGTACGCGGATTTTCTCGTTTATGCGGATAAACTTTTTAATCGCAACCACCTCCTCTTAGCTTTTGTTATCAATTTCTCCTTTTATTCTCTGCACAAATTCTTCCAAAGCCATCACAACAGTGCCCTTGGTTCCTTTTTTCCTCACCGAGACTGTTTCCTGTTTTGTTTCGCGTTCCCCTATGACCAAAACATAAGGCATCTTCTCCAATTCTGCTTCACGGATCTTCTTGTCTAGTGTTTCATTACGTATATCTATTTTAACTCTTACTCCGGCATTTTCCAGTCTTTCTTTTACCCTTTCGGCAAATCCCGCAAATTCTTCTTTTATGGCAAGCACGGATACCTGGACAGGCGAAAGCCAGACCGGGAAACTCCCGGCGTAATGTTCAATCAGGGTACCGATGAATCTTTCGATGCTGCCCAGCAATACGCGGTGCAGCATGATCGGCTGCTGCTGGCGGCCCTGCTCGTCAATATATGCCAGATTAAATCTTTTGGGAAGCGCGAAATCGCACTGGATGGTGGCGCATTGCCATTTTCTCTTCAGGGCATCCTTTAATTTTATGTCTATCTTGGGGCCGTAGAATGCGCCGTCCCCGTCATTCACCTCGTAAGCCAGGTTCTTTCCTTTTAAGGCTTGCTCCAGGGCTGCGGTTGCCAATTGCCAGTCTTCGTCGCTGCCTACGGATTTTTCCGGCCGGGTGGACAGCTCAAAGCTTAGATCCGAAAAACCGAAGATCTTCATGGTGCTGGCGATCAGGTCTATTATTGCCGTTATCTCCCCGCTTAGCTGCTGCTTCCGGCAAAAAATGTGCGCATCGTCCTGGGTAAAGCCGCGCACGCGCAAGAGCCCGTGCAAAACTCCGGCCTTTTCATGCCTGTAAACCGTGCCCAGCTCAAACAACCGTAAAGGCAGATCCCGGTAGCTGCGGATCTTGGATTTATAGAGAAGCATATGCCCCGGGCAGTTCATCGGTTTCAAAACATACTCTTTGTCATCAGACTTAAACATATACATATTCTCTTTATAATAATCGCAGTGGCCGGAAGTCTGCCAAAGCCCGGCCTGCATAATGTGCGGAGTGATCACCAGTTGGTAGCCGTTTTTTAAGTGGATCTCCTTTTCATAGTCCTCGATTATCTTGCGCAGCATCGCGCCCTTGGGATGGTAAAAGACCAGGCCTGCGCCTGCTTCTTCGTGATATATATCAAAAAGCTCTAGCTGCGGCCCTAATTTCCTGTGGTCGCGCAGCTTTGCCTCCTCCAGATTTTTAAGGTACTCATCGAGCTCTTTTTTGCTCTCAAAACACGTTCCGTAAATCCTCTGGAGCATGGGGTTGGTCTCTATGCCATGCCAATAGGCGCCGGCCACGGATAATAATTTAAAGGCCTTGATCTTGCCGGTTGACTGCACATGCGGACCGCGGCACAGGTCTATAAACTTATCCCCGGTTTTATATATTGAGACTTTCTCCTCGGCTATGGCCCTGATAAGGTCAAGCTTGTAATCCTCATTTAGGTTTTTGAAGAGTGCGGCGGCTTCTTTTTTAGAAAGTTCTTCTTTTATGAACGGCTCGTCCTTAGCGATAATCTGATGCATCTTTTCTTCGATTTTAGCCAGGTCATCTTCGGTAAAAGGCTCTTTTTTATCAAAATCATAATAAAATCCGTCTTCGATAGACGGACCGATGCCGAGCTTGGTATCCGGCCAGAGCTCTTTTACTGCCTGAGCCATCACGTGCGAACAAGAGTGCCTTAAAATATCTAAATCCATTTCGGTCGTTTTAAAATTGTTTTATGTGCTCCGCTCGCTACGGCGCTTGCCGCGCCGCTTAACGCTCGCTTGAGTACCATTTGAATTTTTCTTATCGAAAAATTCAAATGGGCCCATGAGGATTCGGACCTCAGACCTTTGCGATGTCAACGCAACGCTCTAACCAACTGAGCTATGAGCCCGTTTTATTTAAGTGGGCAAGGAGGGAGTTGAACCCTCACGACCTTACGGCCAAAGGATTTTAAGTCCTTCGTGTATGCCATTCCACCACTTGCCCGGGTTTATCAATAGACGAAAGGCACTCCGCTCACTGCCCCGCTTGTCGCTCGGCTACGCTCGCTTGAGTGCCATTAAAATTTTGCGACAAGCAAAATTTTAATGGAGGCGACGAGCGGATTCGAACCGCTGAATAGCTCTTTTGCAGAGAGCTGCCTTGCCACTTGGCTACGTCGCCGATCTTTTATAGATATTTTTTAGCCTGTTTGATTATTTCCGCAACATCCGCCAAGCAGCCGATACCCGTCTTGCCGCAGGCAAGCCTGCCCTTCTTTGGACTGACAAATTTGTAGCCCGAGGATTTTAATTTTCTGATGTTTTCCTGGACTATGCTGTTCTTATACATGTTCTCGTTCATCGCCGGGCAGATCAAAACCGGAGACTGGGTAGCGCAGACTGTACAGCTAAGCAGGTCATCGCAGAGCCCTGAGGCTATTTTGCCTATAATGTTGGCTGTTGCCGGAGCGATCAAGACCAGGTCTGCTTTCTGGGCCAAAGAAACGTGTCCTATCTCCCAGGCATCCGGATCTTCAAACATCCGGCAATAGACCTTGTTACCGCTTAAGCTCTGGAATACCAGCGGATTGATCAATTCCTGCGCCTCGGGGGTCATCACCACGCTGACCGCGATATTTTC
>JAQTNM010000106.1 GCA_028713875.1 Candidatus Omnitrophota bacterium
ATGACTGGATATTAAAGCAGCTGAATAAAGGCTTTGACCAGGCGACGATCAGGAAGTCTTTTGCGGTTCTGCGCAGGTACCCTATTTTTTATAACGGCTACTTCATCTACGGCAATATAGGAGAGACGGAGGAGGAGATGCTTTGCATACCTCAATTTGCCAAAGAGATAGGATTAGACGTTATCAGCTGCAACAAATTGCGCATTGAAAAATTTTCCCCTTTAAGAGAGCTTGCGGAGAAAACTCCCGGCTATCACGTGACAGAGAAGGGCGAGCTTTATTCCGACAAGTACAGCCATGCCGCGCTCAAAAAGATAGGCAAAAGGATAAAATTCTCCTTTTATACCCCCGGCCGCTATATGAAGATCATCTGGAAAAATATCTTTATAGTGAAATTCTTTACCTTCAGGGAGCTCATTTCCATTTTTCTTGCGGCCCCCGCCGTCCTCATAAGCGTATTCGCCAAGGAACATAAGCGCGGCCGGCTCGCTGAATCGCTGAAGCGGACCTTCATCAATAATAAATCCTGACCCCGCCGCAATCCGGCATTTTATCCGCGGAGCATAAAAATTTTACTTGACATACCCCCCTGGGGTATGTTATATTTTACCAGTGATAAAAAACGTAAATAAAAGGAAGGCGATATGAAACAGAAGACCGCGCACCAGGAACAGCTGCCCGCCTTAAGACGGATAGAAGGACAGGTCAAAGGCATCCAGAGGATGATCGAGAATAAGCAATACTGTATAGATATCATTATACAGCTACACGCCGCCATCAATGCGCTTTACCGCGTTTCGGACAGGATCTTTGCCAAGCACATCGCCGGCTGCGTGCAGGATGCCTTTAACAAAAGAGACAAGGCCGAGAAGAATAAGAAAATAAAAGAAATAATAGGCGTCATCAATATGCTGCATAAATTAGATTAGGATGGAGATAAGGCCGGTTGCCTCCGCGCTTATAGCAGCTGCTCTTTTTATCTGCAAGCCCGCTTTCGCGGATCAGGCGCTTTTTTACAAGGAAGTCAACCTTATCGGCGGCTACTCCAAACAGGATAAATGGGTGGGCAAGACCCCGCAATTATCTAATTCTTTGGGTTTTGAATATTACCGTAAATTTTCCGACGAGTATGGTGATTTCTTGACCGCTGACCTGCAGGTGCGGATTGCTTATGACAGCGCAAGGTCGGCAAAAAATGCCTGGGCGCTGCAGATTCATAATGCCTGGTTGCAGTATAAACTTAATTCCGTAAATAAAGTGAAACTGGGTCATTTTGACCCGCCGTTCGGCCTGGAGCAGGTCCTGGATACGCATTCAACTATCCTGCAGACATTGGCGCCCAAGAATATAGGATATAAAAAAGACTGGGGCATAGCTTTAGAAGGAACTCTGCCTGATTTTGATTACAGCCTAGCCTTGCAATTAGGCTCAGGTATGAGCATATATAGGAAGGACGGGAGTTTCTTATCGGCATTCAGGATCGGCACTCCTTCAGGCAGGAATGCCCAGGCAGGCATTTCTTTTATGTACGGCAAGACCCTGCAGGCAGAGGGAGAAACAATGTCCACATGGCCGCGGCCGGGGCTGGTATCCAATAAGGCAGTCCTGAAAAAAAGGGTGGGTTTGGACGGCCAGTTGACCTTCGGGCCTTACCTGCTGAAATCAGAAGTGGCTTATGGACAGGATAAACATAAGAATGTCCTGGGATATCTGGCGGAAGTTGATTATACAGTTCCGCAGCTGCAGGACCTTGAGCTGGAACTACAATATCAAACCTGGCAGCACCATTTAGGGGAAACAGGTACGTATGATTCTACGTTAAGCGCCTGCGCAACATATAAGCTGAGCTCTTCCGTAACCCTGCGCCTGGCTTTTCTCCACGATTTTAATCTTATGGGAGGTAATGAAGATGACCAGGTCCTTTTGCAGGTCTATTATTTCGGGTGGTAGAGTCCTTGCAATATCGGCGGCAGTGTTGCTGCTTTTTTTCCAACAGCTTTATGCTGCAGTAGGCTGCACTCTGAATGACCCTGACCGGGACGTAAAAAGGATTTTTCCCCAATCTACCGGTTACCGTACCGAATTTATCACCATACAGGAAGCAGGGGGGCAGGAATTATATAAAAAAATAGAGAAAGAGCTGGGTGATAAGTTTGATCCTGTATACGAAGCCATTGATGTGCCTTATGCTTTTTATGACGTGCTTAAAGGCAAAGAGGTGATCGCCACTATCCACGGAGTAAACCAGAAAGGGGAATATGGCGGCATGCAGCTTATCCTGGCTACGGACCTAAACGGGAAAATACTGGATTTTTTCTATCAGAAGATGTCTTCTCCGGAAGCAGGCAGATTTATGAATAAAAATTTCACCAGCCAGTTTATTGGTCTGGGATTAAACGATTTTCTGAAAGGTAATTTTGGGATTAAGGACCCCAGCAGCAACAGCAGCGAAGATTTCCAGGCTACCTTGCGGGGGCTGAAGAAGAACCTCATACTTCTTGACGAGCTTAAGTTGAAAAAGGCAGCAAGGCGGTAGAAAGGAAGGTGCGTGATGAGAATAGCAATTTTTACAGTGCTGATATTGACGGCAGTTGCCGCATTGTTTATTGCATATGGTTGTGCAAAACAAGAGCGTTCCTTTGGCCAGCCGTTAACTGAGGCCGGATTTACGGCCATCGCAGATATCCTGGTTAAACCGGAGCAGTTTGCAGACAAGACCGTGAAGGTCCAGGGTGCAATTACTAATGAATGTCCTTCGGGCGGATGGTTCTTTTTAAAAGACGAAAGCGGGGTTATTTACGTTAACCTGCATCCTTCTTACTTTGCCATTCCCCAGGCAGTAGGCCGCCAGGCAACAGCGCAAGGCCGGGTAAGAAAAGAAGGGCCTCAAGTGGAGATTATCGCAGAGGGGGTGGAGTTGAAATGAAAGTATGGAGTGTGGCTTTTAAGAATTTAAGCAGGAAAAAAATCCGCACCAGCCTCACCATAGGCGGAGTGGCAGTAGCGGTTGCGGTTTTAGTGAGCCTGTCCGGTTTTGACGCCGGCTACCAGCGCAGCTTAGACAGAGATATTGATAAGCTGGGTTATCATCTTTTGGTTACTGCCAAAGGCTGTCCCTATGAAGCAGCCACGCTGATGCTGAAGGGCGGAGGAGGCCTGCGTTATATGGAGGACAGCGTATACAAGCGCATTGTCAATGACAGACGCATAGATAAGATTACACCGCAATTAGTCTCTAGCGTCTATAACCAGGAAGGCCAAAGCGGCCGCGGCGCATTCACGTTGTATATGGGGATAGAAAAATCTTACCTGGACTTGAAGCCCTGGTCAAAATTCAAATACGGGCATTGGTTTTCCGGTCCTGATGCGGATGAAGCAATCATGGGCTATGAAGCAGCGGAAGTGGAGCAGCGTTCAGTAGGAGATAAGATCTTTATTCCCGGGATGGATAAAGTGTTGACCGTAGTGGGTATTTTTGAAAGGGCCGGCACCCAGGATGACGGGGTAATTTTTATTCCGCTGGCTACGGCCCAGAGGATCTTCGGGCTGGAAGGCAAACTCACCGGTATCGGCATAAAGCTCAAGGATATACGCACCATCGCCAAATTTGAAGAGGATCTTTACAATGAACCGGGGATCCAGGTAGTCAGTCTTGCCCAGGTGCGCGGGACCATCCTGAACCTGGTTTCTTCAGCCAGGGCAATGGCCGGCTCAGTGGCGCTTATCGCCATTTTTATCGCCATTATCGGAGTAACCAATACCATTCTTATGTCTGTATTTGAGCGCACGCGGGAAATAGGAGTGATGAAGGCATTGGGCGCTTCAGCAGCGGATGTTTTCAAGATCATATGGCTGGAGACGACCATTATCTGTTTTTTAGGAGGCCTGGCAGGAGTTGTGCTTGCGTTTTCCGGCAGCAGTATTATCGAACATCTCATCCGCAGGTTTCTGCCTTATACTCCGGCAGGAAAACTGGTGTTTATCAAGCCTTCGCTGCTTCTTGTTGCGTTTTTGATAACCGTGATCATGGGTTTAGTTGCCGGGATATATCCGGCCTTAAGAGCTTCTCTGATGAAACCCATAGAAGCAATACGTTCGGGAGAATAAAAATGAGAGACTGTTAGATCAAAGCGGATAAACTGACCAAGATATACAAATTGCCGGCTGAGCAGATCAGGGCGGTGAATAATATAGACCTGGAACTATATCCTGCGGATTTTATTGCCATTATGGGTCCTTCGGGCTCAGGCAAGACCACCCTTTTGGATAGTCTAGGTTGCCTGGGTAAGATCACCGGGGGAAAGCTTACGGTCATGGGCAAAGATGTTTCACAGGCAGCAGAGAGCACGCTGGTAGAGATGCGCCGTAGGTTCGTCAGCTTCGTCTTCCAGGATTTTTTGCTTATACCTACGCTTACTGCCCTGGAAAACGTAGAGCTTCCTTTATATTTTTCCGGCGCTAATTATGACCGTAAGTTCTGCGTTGAGGCGCTGGAGAAAGTAGGATTGAGTAATCGCATCAACCACCTGCCCAAAGAGTTATCCGGGGGAGAAAAGCAGAGGGTGGCTATTGCCCGGGCTTTGGCTAAATCACCGAAAGTGCTCTTTGCGGATGAGCCGACCGGCAACCTGGACACTAGGAGCTCGCAGGAGATATTTGAATTGTTCCGGAAACTGAATAAGGAAGACGGTCTTACCCTGGTAGTTACTACTCACAATCCTCTTTTTGGCGCCTTGGCCCAGCGTATCATTTATCTTAAAGACGGCCGCCTGGTTTCCCGGGAGGAATCAGGGCTCTACGTTTGATTCTCCTGAAAATATCCTTTCCAAGCCGCATTCCCGTGTTATAATATCTTTGTATCTTACCTGAAAGACAGAGGAGAAGGAAATGCCGGAGTTAAGATACAACCTTATTTCGCGGGAATGGGTGATTATCGCCAGGGAGCGGGCTAAGCGGCCCAAAGATTTTTCCAAACCTCTGAAAGACAAGATCGCGCTGCCTGAGTTTAAAAAGGATTGTCCTTTCTGTCCCGGCAACGAAGATAAGACCCCTCCCGAAACATTCCGCTTGCAAGACAAAAATTCTTGGAGAGTGCGGGTGACTTCCAACAAGTTCCCGGCGCTTTCGCCCGAAGAGAAACACGACAGGGTAATGAAAGGGATGTTCCGCTCGATGAGCGGCTTCGGGGTCCACGAAGTGATCATTGACCATCCGCGGCACAACGCCTTTATTCCCTTTCTTTCGGAAAAAGAGATAGCAGACATTATTTCCGTGTATCGGCAGCGTCACTGCGCCATCCAGCAGATCGAGCATATTGAGGCCATCGTGATCTTCAAAAATCACGGGGCGCAGGCAGGCACTTCCCTGGAGCATCCGCATTCGCAGCTCATCGCCACCCCCATTGTCCCTCCGCAGATCAGGAGCCGTTTTGACCGTTCAACCCACTACTTTGACGAGACCGGCAGGTGTATTTTTTGCCAGACGTTGGAGGAAGAACTGGCAGCGGGAGAGAGGATCGTAACCCAGACCAGCCAGTTTGTTTCTTTTATCCCCTATGCCGAACTTTCACCGTTCCATATTTGGATCTTTCCCCGCAGGCACTGCGCTTCTTTTGCCGACATCCAGGATAAGGAAATAGATGACCTGGCCCGTAA
>JAQTNM010000107.1 GCA_028713875.1 Candidatus Omnitrophota bacterium
ACGGACAGACAGCTCATTAATTGCACCTGGAAATTATATAAAGATTTCGGCTTAAGCCGCATTTATTTCAGCGCTTACCAGCGCGGTCTGGGATCGCCTGCGCTGCCCGGGGAGCGCTCCCCGGCCACTAACAGCGATATCTTAATGCGCGAGCACCGCCTGTATCAGGCAGATTGGCTCATCAGGAAATACGGCTTTAAGGCGGATGAGATCCCCTTTGAGCCCGGAGACAAGCTTTCGCTTGCGGTTGACCCTAAAGAAATGTGGGCGAATATGCACCCGGAGTTTTTTCCGGTGAATATCAACAAGGATGATAAATACCGGCTCTTGCGCGTGCCGGGCTTAGGCCAGGTAATGGTAGAGAGGATATTTGCCTTGCGTAATAGCGGCATAAAGATTCGTTCTCTGGAAAAACTGGGAAAGCAGAATAAGCTGCTTAAAAAGGCTCAAAGATACCTGACTTTTTAGAGAAGAAAGGATTAACACCGTGAAGGCAAAACTAATTTTAGCTGCGTATTTTATCTTAACGGCTTTGTCCGTTTACCCTCTGGAAATACAGGCTCAGGAGGCCATTGAACTTCCGGTTCCGCAAATACAGGCAGGCATGCCTTTGATGCAGGCATTAAAGGAAAGAAAAACATCCCGCGAATTCAGCTCCAGAGAGTTATCTTTAAGCGTGCTTTCGGATATGCTTTGGGCTGCCAACGGGATAAACCGGCCTGATTCCGGGCATCGCACAGCTCCCTCTGCAATGAACATGCAGGAGATAGATATCTATGTTGCCAGGGCAGACGGACTTTACCTATATAATGCCTCAGCGAATACGCTTGTGCCGGTTATGCCGGGAGATATCCGGGGTCTTACCGGAAGGCAGGCTTTCGTTAAAGACGCCCCCGTTAATCTTATCTATGTGGCGGATTTTTCTAAAACGAAGAAGTTATCGGCGCGCGATGCGGAATTTTATGCGGCTGCGGATACGGGGTTTATCAGCCAGAATGTTTATCTGTTTTGTGCCTCCAGCGGCTTGGCTACTGTCGTGCGGGGCTTGATCGATAAGCCGGCTTTGGCAGAAACAATGAAATTGCGGCCTGAACAGAAGATAATATTTGCGCAGACAGTGGGATATCCGCAAGATTAATGTACAGGGCCTTAAAAGTTAATTTCTTGTAGTTTTAACTTAGAGTGATAAAATAAGGATACTAAAAACGGAGCCCGGCGAATGTCCAGACAAAAAATCTTGCTGGTTGAAGACGACAAACATATTGCCAAACTCGTTTCATATAATCTTGAGAAAGCAGGCTTTGACTGCGCAGTAGCCGATGACGGCGAAGAGGCGTTGGAAACATTGTCCAAAGAGCATGCGGATCTGATCATTCTGGATATCATGCTTCCTAAAATGGACGGCTTTGAAGTGTGCCGTTTGATAAAGCAGAATGACAGGCTTAAGAATATCCCCGTGCTCATGCTTACTGCCAAGGGCGAAGAAGTGGATAGGATAGTGGGCCTGGAGCTTGGCGCGGATGATTACGTGGTAAAGCCTTTCAGCCCCAGGGAATTGATCCTGCGCATAAAGGCGATCCTGAAGAGAGGCATGATAGAAAGTCCGGCAAAAGAGGTTATAAAAAGAGGTATCCTGGTTATAGATGTGCCGAGGCACCGGGTTACCGTGAATAATAGAGAAATAGAACTTACCCCGATAGAATTTAAGCTGCTGGTTGTCCTTGTGGAAAGAAAAGGACGCCTGCAGTCCCGGGACCGCCTGCTTTCTGATGTATGGGATATGCATTCTGATGTATACACCCGCACAGTGGACACGCATATCAAACGCCTGAGGGAAAAACTCGGCAAGGCAGGCAAACAGATCGAAACAGTCAGGGGTATGGGTTATAGGTTTAAGGAAGAAGATGAAGATTAAGCTCCATTGGAGACTCACCTTTATTTTTTGCCTGGTCGTTATACTGGCCCTCTCAAGCGGTTATTTCTACCTGATTTCCCACCTCAAGTCTTATATTGAGCGCAATATTGAAAACAACATCAGAAATCAGCTTGTCCTTGGTAAAGATTTTGTGGAAACCCAGCTGAAAGATAAAAAGGCTTCCATGGATTTTCAGGTACTTGCATCACGGATAGGCAGCGATCTGGGTTTGCGCGCTACCATTATCGGAATTGACGGAAAGGTATTGGGCGATACCGACCTTACAGATGAACAATTAGTTAAGATTGAAAATCACGCAGGCAGACCGGAAATAAAAGAGGCCTTAAAGAGCGGGCTGGGTATAAGCAAGCGTTTTAGTTACACCGTTAATAAGGATATGCTGTATATAGCCGCTGCCTTCGGTAAAGAGAAGCCCGAAGGGGTATTAAGGTTTTCCGTGCCCCTAAGCGATATAGACATATTGCAGGCCGGCATGCATAGGGTGGTGGGCGTAAGCATAATCGGCATCCTATTGCTGAGCCTTGTGTTGACTTTTCTGGTATCCCTGTTTGTGTCGCGCCCCCTCAGTGAGATGTCAATGATCGCCAAATTCATGGCAGCAGGCGATTTTTCAAAAAAGGCCCCGGTTTATTACGCCGATGAGATCAGAGAGCTTGCCCAGTCCCTGAACCTGATGTCCGAGGAAATAAAAGACAAGATAGAAAAGCTGAATTCCGAGCGCGCAAAGCTTGACCTGGTCCTCTCAAGCATGTTTGAAGGGGTCATCGTTACCGATGAAAACGAGAATATAATCCTGATGAATCCGTCTCTGAGGAGGATCTTCCTGGTTGAGTCCGAACCGGAAGGCAAAAAGCCGATTGAGGTCATCCGCAATACCGCTGTGCAGGATATGATTGACAGGATCCTTAAGGGAAAACAGCACCTGGCCACCGAAGAAATCTTAGTTACCATGCCCGAAGAAAGAATACTCAGGGTGAATGGCGTGCCGATATTACGTAATGATAAGTTTGAAGGAGCGATACTGGTTTTTCACGATATCACCGAACTGCGGCGGCTTGAGCAGATAAGGCAGGATTTCGTGGCCAATGTCTCCCATGAGCTGCGTACTCCGATATCCAGCATAAAAGGTTACGCGGAGACGCTTCTTGAGGGAGCGCTTAAAGATAAACATAATGCAAAAGATTTTATAAATATTATTTATCAGGATGCTGAACGCTTAAGCCAACTCATTAATGATCTTCTGGATTTATCCAGGATAGAATCCGGAAAGATGAAGATGAATGTTGTTGAGCTTGATCCTGTTTCGGTAATAAAGCGCGCCATGACCGTGATAGACAACCAGGCTAAAGTAAAGTCAATCGCGCTTAAGCTGGATTTCGCTCCCGAACTGCCGGATATAAAAGCCGATGAAACTAGGCTTTCGCAGGTATTGATCAATCTCCTGGATAACGCCATAAAATATACTCCCGAAAACGGCTCAGTTACTATTAGTGCTGCGGTATCCGCAGATGCATTGCAGATAGATGTTTCGGATACCGGTATAGGCATTTCCGACAAAGACCTTCCCAGGATATTTGAGCGCTTCTATCGCGTAGATAAGGCGCGTTCCCGCGAGCTGGGAGGTACAGGCCTGGGCTTATCCATCGTCAAACATATTGTCCAGGCGCACGGCGGCCAGGTATGGGTGAAATCCGAACCGGGCCTTGGCTCAACCTTCAGTTTTACTATCCCTCTTAGCATAAAGTCCTCCTGATTCAGACTCAAGAAAATTCACAAAAAGTTCACATCCTCTTAATGATTTTGTAACCCTGCCTGTTTATACTCTCCTTGACAAAATAAAAACAATTAAAAAGGAGAGACCATCATTACAAAGAAGAAAATCCTGATAGTCGAAGACGATAAAGAACTGGCTAAGCTGATAAGTTTTCATATGAATATAGCCGGCTATGAGGCGCTTTTTGCCAAAGACGGAGTAGAAGCGCTAGAGTCTTGCAGGCACGATAAGCCCGACCTGGTCATCCTTGACATTATGCTTCCCAGGATTGACGGCTGGCAGGTATGCAGGCAGCTGCGGCGGGATAATCAAACCAGTCATATACCTATTATTATAGTGAGCGCGCTTTCAGAGGTTAATGACAGGCTTAAAGGTTTTGATCTGGGCAGCGATGATTATGTCACCAAGCCGTTCAGCCCGCGGGAGCTTACAGTAAGGGTTAAGCGCATTTTAGCCAGGGCAGAAACCAGGACTTTACAACCAAAGACAGCCAGGATAGGCCCATTTAAGATTGATTTGGAAGAGATGAGGGTGGAGCGTAACAACAAGGAGATCCTGTTTAGCGAAAGAGAAAAAGGCATACTCAAGCTTTTTATCCATAACCCGGGGAGGGTTTTAAGCCACAGCGAGATTCTGGATAAGGTCTGGGGCCAGGATAATATCGTAGAGTATGGGAATATCGACGTGCACATCCGCCACCTAAGGGAAAAGCTGGAAAAAGACCCTGAAAATCCCATGTTTATCAAGACGGTTAAAGGGGAAGGATACAAACTGGAGCCATCCCGAACATAGTTCGGGATAAAATTGAGCCAAAACTCCGGGGGCCGGCTCAATTTTAAGTTCACAAAAAGTTCACAATCCCTTAAGGATTTTGTTACTTCGGCATTGTATAGTTAGGTTAAAAAGAAAGGACAGGCTGATATGCGTAAGGCAGTGATAAAGACGATAAGAAAAATAGCAGATTATTTCAAAGAGATGCTTGAAGAAGAGTTAAGGTCCATGGACCAATATTACCGGCAATTTGCCTAAGAAGGCATTAAGTTATGGATACTAATATCATCAAAAAAGAAAAAAGGATCATGGTAGTCGAAGACGACAGGAATATCAATAAGCTTATTTCCTATAACCTTTCCAGGAACGGTTTTACCGCCGAATCCGTCTATGACGGTTTCCAGGCGCAGGATAAGCTATCCCGGGAAACATTCGATATAGTGGTCCTTGATATCATGCTCCCGGGTATTGACGGCTTTCATATTTGCAAGTCCATAAAGGAAAACCCGGCCGCTTTTAAGACGTTTGTCGTAATGGTGAGTGCCAGGGCGGAATCCCAGGATAAGATATACGGCAATCTAGTGGGGGCGGATTGCTATCTTACCAAGCCCTTCAGCGTTACAAAGCTGATGGATATTATCAGAGAACTGAGCGTTATAAGAGACAGGGAATACCAGGTCCATACCGATCCATTAATGCAAAAACATATACGTGAAAAGGGGAATTAAGATGTGTCCTTGTTTAAGCTCAAAGAGCAAATACGCGATATGTTGCCGTTTTTCCGAAGGATTAATGGTGCCTTCGCTTTTTGAAAGAGAGAATTACTGCCTCGCTCTTTATGAACTTTGTCCGTTGTTTACTTCCGCGATCAGGCATGACTATGCCGGCAGCAAAGAAAGAAACTGCGTTCCTGCGACCAGTTGTGCCTGAGACAAATTGATAATGTTAAATAAAGGTAAAGGAGGTGAAAAAATAAAAGGTGATTTAGGCAAGATTAAAGTTTGTAAGGTAACAATGCATAAAAGGAGGAAGACAAAATGAGGGAGCTTGTAACAGTAATGGCATTAAGCGGATTTATCATGTTGGGCCTGGGCGTGCGTTCGTCGTTTGCAAGTGAAATAGACCTTTTGCTTGAT
>JAQTNM010000108.1 GCA_028713875.1 Candidatus Omnitrophota bacterium
CCTTTTTAGTTCCCGCATCGTCCTCGAACACGACGGTGTTGTGGTCCCGGAACGTCATCAGATCGAAAGAACAATTTTTACACGCTGAATTGCCTTCTTTGGCCGCGGACTCATAAAATTCTTTGACTGAATGAAAAAGCGGAAATAACCCGTTCAATGTCGTGAATATAAACTTACCCTTATCTTTTAACGCCTTTGTCGCGTTCTTTAATATTTCAAAATTCATCTCATCCGTTTCCATTAAAGAAAAACCGCCCTCACAGAGCATGATCGCCAGATCGAATTCGTCATCAAACGGAAGGGCCCGCGCGTCATGCTTCTGAAAATCGATCGTCACCCCTGCCTCTTTAGCCTTTTCTCTTGCCCTAGCAAGCTGTGACTCGGATAGATCGATACCGGTAATCTGATAACCCCTTTTTGCCAACTCAATAGAATGACGACCGGTGCCACAGCCGATATCGATGATCTTTAGGTTTTTATCATGATTTATCTCTTGCTCGATAAAATCACATTCGCCGATAGTCCCATGAACATAACATTCTTTATCGTATTTGTGGGCGTAATTTTCGAATAATGACTCATACCATTGTTTCATCGCTGATTCCTATTATCTTCAGGGTTCGCGTCCACAATTAGTGTGGACGATTTTCCCCCTCCTTCTCGTCGGAAGGGTTCACCCAAAAACTGGCTAGGCACTCCGCTCGCTATTTTGCTTGTCGCAAAATTACGCTCGCTTGAGTGCCGTTAAAATTTTCCTTGTCGGAAAATTTTAACGGAGAGGCAGGGATATTAGCCCATTCGTGCTTAACATGCCTCTTTCACCACATATTATACCACATTATTTGGAGGTTTCTATGAAAGGGGCGAGGTCCAAATAGGCGATCTACAGAAAACATCCTCCAGCCACAATGGAACATAAATCATCCGGCATTTATTCTTCGGGATTAAGATATCCAAGCCAAGATAGTCCAAAACATCCGGATCCGTCATCATCATAATAACAACCCCAGGAAATCTGGCCCGTGCCCGGAAAATACCGAAGATAGTATGAGTATCTTCTAGATGCATTCGGAATCTTCCCGCCACTGGTGCATCTGTCTGCTATCAATTCAAGAGCATATGAATTTTTATCTCCTAACCAATATCTATAGAAGTTGCTGGATGTACAGGTGTTATCTGCCCCCACGTCGGCATTCGTTATGCCATCCAATGAACCATTCTTCAAATAATACTCTGTCGCTAACTGGCGCATATTGCCTATGCGTACCTTAGCTTCGGCAAGACGGGTACTTTCTACTTGTTTGGAGTATTGGGTAAAGCCTAAAGTGGCAAGGATACCGAGGATGACGATAACAACTATGAGTTCAAGCAAGGTAAAAGATCTGAGTGTATTCTTCATTTTTTTCTTAATCAAGCGGAGAGGCAGGGATTCGAACCCTGGGACCATTGCTGGTCACGCGCTCTCCAAGCGCGCGCATTCGACCGCTATGCCACCTCTCCAAATTATGCTATAAGGACTTCAAATAAACGAATCTAAGAATGAACAACACAGCCAGCAGGTAGACAAACCAGGGTACCTGCCTGCCTTTGCCGCTGAATAACTTTAGCGCAGAATAGCTGATAAAACCCACGGCAATGCCGGTAGCGATACTGAAAGTAAGCGGCATGATTATAATGACCAGGAACGCGGGCAGGGATTCGGTATAATCCTTCCAGTCGATCCTGGTAACGGAATAAAGCATCATACTGCCTACGATGACTAGAGCCGGAGCCGTTACCGGGTGCAATAACTTTCCAGCGCCAAGCTGGTAACCCCCTCCTATCATCTTTATCACCGGTGAAAAGAATAACGCGGCCAGAAAAAGCAGGCCCGTAACCACACTCGTCAGGCCTGAACGTCCTCCTGAGGCAATGCCGGCAGCGCTCTCAATATAACTGGTGACTGTCGGAGTGCCGCAGGCTGCTCCGGTGCAGGTAGCCACGGCATCCACAAACATAGCCCTGCCTACTCGGGGAAGCTTGCCCTGACGCATAAACCCTCCCAATTCAGCCACGCCTGCCAGTGTACCTGCCGTATCAAAGATATCCATGAACAAAAAGATAAAAATAATGGAAAACAGGCCCATCCTGAGCGCACCGGCAATGTCCATCTTGAATAAAGTGGGCGCCAGCGCAGGCGGCATAGAGACTAATCCCCGGTATTTTACTATCCCGCATACCACCCCTGCGAGAGCTGTAAGAAGTATGCCCCAAAGAATAGCTCCTCTTACTTTCTTTACCAGCAGCAATCCCGTTGCTACCAATCCGAATGCGAATAACAGCACTGCCGGGCTTAATATATCGCCTAAGCCCACCAGGGTTGCCGGATGCGCTACGATCAGGCCCGAATCAATCAAACCTACAAAAGCAATAAGCATGCCTATGCCGCAGGCTGTCCCGTATTTTATTGAATCCGGTATAGAATCCACCAGTGCCTGCCTTATCTTAAACAGGGTCAGGATTATAAAAAGCACTCCTTCTATAAAGACGCAACCTAATGCCACTTGCCAGGAAATACCCATTGTCAGGCATACGGTATAAGTAAAAAAGGCGTTCTCTCCCATCCCCGGGGCCAGGGCAATGGGATAATTTACATACAGGCCCATAAGGATGGTACCGACTGCCGCAGCCAGGCAGGTAGCCACCATTGCCGCGCCAAAATCCATTCCCGCCTGCGAGATCATGGCCGGGTTAACGAAAATTATATAAGCCATAGCCATGAATGTGGTGAGTCCGGCGATCACCTCGGTGCGGATATCGGTTTTTAACTCTTTAAGCTTAAAAAAATTATCTATTGTCCCTCTCATAATCACCCTTATTGGAAAAACCAAACGGAAGGTGGAGGATTCGAACCTCCGGTGGCTTACGCCACAACGGTTTTCGAGACCGCCGCATTCGACCGCTCTGCCAACCTTCCCTTTAAAAATGGTTTTTGTAGTAAAATTATATCAGAAATTGCCAAAAAAGGTAAAGAATTTATGCGGAGGGAACCGGGGCCCGTAATTAACCAAATCTCCAGACGCCCAGGTAATACCTCTTGAAGAAAAGCTTATTTTCATATACGGGATCGCCCAGATAAAACCTCAATATCGCCGGAGTAACCGCCCATAAATGCTCTTTTTCCCAGCTCAAGAGCCTCAACAGCGTAAAAAACGGCTCATAAGGAACCGTAATCACCAGCTGCTTTGCGGTTACTCTCTTTAATTCGGCAATTGCTTTGACCGGATCAAACACGTGTTCTAAAACCTGCTGGCATAAAACAATATCAAATGACTTGTCCGGGAAACTTAAATTCATGACGTCTTCTTTGCCGATCAAATTGTGCTTCGGGGAATAATCAACCAGCGTAAGGCGGTATCTGTCTTTTAATTTATCGTAGATGAACAGATCGCCGCAGCCGACATCTAATAATGTCCGGCTGTCGGCATCCAATAACTTGCTTATGGCGCTCCACCTGCTGCTCTTATATAAACCGGTTAAGCCGCCTTTGGCCTTTTTTATGATCTTCATCATCGCTTTAGCCTTCCGCATAAGTTTTGACCGACAGGTCATTCAGGTCAATCTCTGTTTTTACGCGGCACGACTCTTTTATGAATTTTGAAAATGGGACAAATTTATCCTCTAATTCGGACAGCTGGAAAAATTTAGAGGGAGCGATCACCTTTATGGATTGATTATTGCACTTTACAAGCTGCGCCGGGCTGTCAACACAGACGGCGTCCTCTATCACTATTTTATCTTCTTTCAATATAAATGTCCTGCTCAATGAATAACCGCTCCTCTTATGCTTTTTTATGAAGAGCATCCTGAAAAAATACCAGAGGGAATCCCTGAATATGAACGCGTATAGATGGACCAGAGATGAGTATAGCGGACCCATTACTAGGTAGTTCCTTTTGCTGAAATTCTTCTTTATCCCTACCTTAGCGCCGGATATTTTATAATCTTCTGAGTCGTTCTCAAATTCGCTGCAATAGGCCCTATTGCCTCTTATTATCTTGTATCCCAGGTCGTTCATCAGCAGTTTTGAGCCGGCGTATAGCTTATAGCAGCCGCCTTTTTTCAGGCTGATGATCAGTAAATATTTCTTCCGGTTGACTATATAGATCCCGGCTTTTTCAAGCAAGGTATCGGATTTTTTCTCATAAGGCAGGCTGATGATCTTTTTATCGGGATAATAAACCGACAGCGCCTTGGCAAAAGACGGCCCCATAAAATGCAACAGATACCTATCGTCAATCGCAAGATTAAGGTAACTCTCCCGGAGGATGTTTTTTAATAACTTATCTATTATGGAGGAGGCCACGGCATTTTCCCTTGATAATATCTCAAAACCGGCAGGCAGGAAATATTCCGTGTTCCTGGAGCCGTAAGCCCCGCCCAGGGTACCGTCAGGGTGCACGAAATGACTGATAAAATCAACGAGCCTCTCGCATATTTGCCTGATATCCGCTCTTTTGGTCAATTCATATAACAAGGCCAGGTAATTCAGGGAAACTGTAGAATAGCCGATATCCGCTCCCGCGTGCTCCGAAAAAAAGCCTTCCTGCGACTGTATCCTCTTCAGGTTCTCGATCCTGCGGTTAACAGTATCCAGGAATTTATCTTTTCTGGTCAACAGGTATAGATTGTATATTGCGAATATCGCGGCAGTCTCCTGGTTCACGGCAAATTCCTCCGGCCTCCTGCTCAGGTAATCCGCGGAAACAGACAGAGATTCTAAAAGCGAGGCGTCGTCAAGTTTAAGCAACTTGTATGCCTCGGAAACAGCGCAGGCAGCGAATGCCGTTGACGGCAAAGACCCTTCCCTTTTGAAATACTCGTCAACCGTGCCGTTTTTATTGAGTATCTTCTGCCAGAATTTTATGGAAGCAACAGCCCATCTTTTTATATAGTCGTTCTGATAATAAACATTGCCCTCAAAATCATGGCTGTACACCAGGCTTAGGGTCAAGCAGCCCTGTTGCAGCGTGCCGCTTGAAAAAGGCCTTATCTTCAATAGCCAATGGCTCCTGTCAAAAGAACCGTAGGTGGGAGACTGCGGGTCTCTGTCCAGGTTACTGAGTATCTTGGGGATGATGGACAGGACTATCGGAATATAGGGATTAGCCATTATAGGTTGGCGGTGGGGGTGAGATTTGAACTCACGGTGGACGAACGCCCACACCTGTTTTCAAGACAGGCCGGTTAAACCACTCCCGAACCCCACCGGTTACAGAAAAAGCTGCTTGACCACCACATCAAAAATATACTTTGCTGTCTGGAAAGACTGGCTACAGAAGTTTACGAAGGAGAATTTCCCGAAAATAGCGCTGAAGCACAAGGCAAGCACCGTGATATTGACAATGTAAATCAGCGAAAAACCAAAAACATAGTTGCCTTTAAGGATATCCTCTTTTTTGCCGCGCATGGTCCTGGAGGTAAATATAAGATGCAGCGAGATGCTGGTGCCGAAAAGGAACATAAAATAATTGGTCACCTCAAACATCCGGCCGATTATCAAATAGACAAAAAATAACAGGATAGTATAAACAGGCAGGACATAGGGGG
>JAQTNM010000109.1 GCA_028713875.1 Candidatus Omnitrophota bacterium
CCCGGGGATTTTAAGCAGGTCTTTTGAAAGAACCGCGCGCGCCTGGCAGGATCAAGCGAAATTCATCGAGACTGAAAGCGGGAATAAAAATTTTGATAACTGGCTGCGCTGGGTAAGCATCCAGCCGATTTTGAGAAAAATATTCGGCTGCTCATTTCTCCCTGATTTTGACTACGGCAAAGGCGGCAGGGGCTGGCGGGATCTGTGGCAGGACTGCCTGTCCCTTATATTAAGAAACCCCAAAGAAGTCAGGCCTCTGATCATAAATAATTTTTCCGGGGTGCGCATCGACGGCTCCAACGCTACGGTTATCGGGAAAAAACCAGGGGAATTTATCGCCGACCGCAATAATATCAGCCGGATATGGATGGACCACGGCATCTGGCCCCTTTTAACCACGCTGTTATATATAAATCAGACCGGGGATTTAAAAATCATACTGGAAGAAACCGCATATTTTAGCGACCACCAACTATCCCGGGGCAGGGAAATAGACCGCAGCTGGAGCCAGAGACAGGGAAAAAGTCTAAAAACCTCATCCGCAAGAGTATACAAAGGAACGCTCCTTGAGCATATCCTCATACAAAACCTGGTGCAATTCTTTAATGTCGGGCCGCACAACCATATACGACTGGAGAACGCGGACTGGAACGACGGCCTGGATATGGCTGCCCAACACGGAGAAAGCGTAGCTTTCAGCGCGATGTATGCGCAAAACCTGAAGAACCTCTGCCGGATACTCGCCGGGCTTAAGATCAAGAACGCGCTGGTCTTTGAAGAACTTAAAATCCTTCTTGATTCTCTCGCTAAGAATCCCCTAAATTATTCCGGCATAAAACAAAAACAGAGGCTTCTAGACAGATATTTTGCCGCAGTGAAACATCCGGTAAGCGGCAGAAAGCTATCCGTACCGGTATCCGGATTAATCCGCGATTTAGAACGCAAGGCCGACTGGTTAAACGCGCACATCCAAAAAAAAGAATGCCTAAGAGAAGGCTTCTTCAACGGTTATTAAAATAACGATAAGGAGCGCATGGAGGGAAAAATAAAAGGCTTACTCCGCATGACTTTAGCCGGGCAGGTCTTTCCGATATTAAGCGGGCTGGCCTCTTCTGCACAAATCCGTTCCATCTTCAAAAATGCGCAAAAATACCTGAAAGACCCCGTATGCGGGGGTTTCAGGCTGAATACTGATTTTACAGAAGAACAGCTTAATCTTGGCCGGGCTTTTTCCTTTATCTACGGAGACAAGGAGAACGGCGCGTTCTTCAGTCATATGAACGTGATGTTCGCCTATGCCTTATACAGCCGCGGTTTTGTAAAAGAGGGACGCAGGGTCTTAAGCTCAATTTATAAAATGGCTGAAAATACCCCGCGCAGTAAAATTTATCCCGGCATCCCCGAATACTTCAACTCTGAAGGAAGGGGTATGTATAGCTATCTTACCGGCTCGGCCAGCTGGTTTGTCCTGGCTTTATTAACTCAAGTGTTTGGCATAAGAGGCGAATACGGGGACCTGCTTATCGAACCTAAGTTAACCTCTGAAGAATTCTACGCCAGCCGCATTGTCTCAATAACCTGTCCTTTCGCTCATAAAACCGTTGAAGTCAAATTCATAAACCCCGCAAAAAAAGATTACGGCAGCTATTCCATAACCAAAATAACCTTTAACGCAAAAATCCTAAGCGGCAATATCAAAGCAAAGCGTTATCTTATCCCCCGGGGTAAATTTCTGGCGCTGGCAGATAAAAAACATAATATCATTGAGCTAACCCTGGATTAATTAAATTGGGGACGGTTCTGAGGTCAAAGCAGAACTGTCCCTTTTTAGGAGACAGTTCTAGTTCACTTTGAGAACCGCCCCTGTTTAAATTGGTATGAAAAAGATAATAGTTATAGGTTGCGGGTTTGCCGGCTTAACCGTAGCAGAACAACTCTCCAGCTTCGGGGATATTCTTGAGCTCACCGTAATAGACAAAAATCCGTATTTTAATTTCCTCCCCAGCCTTCCTGATGTCATCGGCAGGGATATACGCCCCGGTTACCTGAGTTATCCGATTAAGATCTTAAGCCGTAAACTAAAATTTAATTTCATTGAAGAGCAGGCAACCGCGGTTGACCTCCGGAATAATACGGTTTCCACGGCCCGGCAAACTTTGAAATATGATTATTTAGTAATAGCCAGCGGCACGGAAACCAACTTCTACGGTAATAATGAAATAAGGCAGAACGCATACAAATTGGACGATACCAAAGATGCCGGGTTGATATTGGATGCGCTGCAAAATAAGAACTTTGATCATTATATAATTTCGGGCGCCGGTTACACCGGCATAGAGATAGCCGTGGGCTTAAGGGCCTATTTAAGAAAAAGGCTGCTGGATAAACCCGTATTAATAGTGGAAAAAGGCAATAGTCTTCTCGGTCCTTTGCCGGAGTGGATAAAAGAGTACACCCTGGATAATCTTAGAAGATTGGATGTCCGCGTCCTTGTAAATAGCGCGGTAGCCAAGGTAGAGCCGGAAAAAATAACCCTTTCCAGCCAAGATACCTTCGCTAATGCCATGCTTATCTGGACAGCAGGAGTAAAAACCCCGGATTTTGTCCGGAATTTGAATGTAGATAAAACTCCTCAGGGAAGGCTGAAAGTCGACGAATACCTGAGAGTCAACGATAACTGCTTTGCTGCCGGAGACAGCGCCTATTTCGCGTATAAAGGCGCAGCCTTACGCATGGCAGTGCAGTTTGCAATAATGCAAGGCATAAGCATCTCCCGGAACATACTGCGCCTCCAACGGGGCATGTGGCTGCATAAATACAGGCCATATGACCTGGGTTATATAATACCCATGGCTAACAACAAATCCTGCGGCAGGGTCCTGGGCATCAACGTCAAGGGGGTGTTGCCGACATTTCTCCATTACGCGATGGTGGTCTACCGCTCATATGGATTCAGGAATAAGTTCGGCATCATATTCGGTTTATTCAGGCCAAAACACCGCTGATATGAAGATAATAACCCTCGCATTATCCCTCCTGTTGCTCTTTAGCCAATCGGCATTTGCGCTGGACTGGAAAAATCTGCATGAACAGGCAGATAAGCTTACGCTGCAGGAGGCTTTGGCAAACAGCGCAAGCCACCCGGATTCTCCAGAAGAATCATATATCCTGGGATTGGTTTATTTAAACTTGCACCAGGATAAGGAAGCGCTGGATATTTTCAGCAGTATTTTGAACAGGGACCCCCAAATGTATCCTGCGCAATGGGGCGTGGCTGAAGTCCTGCGCAGGCAGCACTCGCTGGAGAGGAGCGAGGGTATTTTAAAAAGCATCGTAAAATCCCATCCCGGCTTCTCCCCTGCCTATATAACCCTTGCTTATATAAAATATACGAAGAAAGATTTTGAAAATTCGGCGAGGTTTGCTTCCAAAGTGATCGGTCAGGGGGCAGGGAACGTGGATCTAAGCAACTATGTCCGGGCCTACCTTACCCTTGCCGGCGCAAAAGGCATGATCGCCCATTACGGAGGGCCGTTATCAAAAATAATAAACGGGACTTCCGTTTTTCCCCTGTTAAAAAAAGCGCAGAAACTCCAGCCCGATTCCGCTGGGGTATTTTTCGGATTAGGCTGCTTCTATCTTCTGGCTCCCGCCATTGCCGGAGGAAACCCTCAAAAAGCCCTCGGCTATTTAGAGCAGGCGGTTAAAGCTGATCCGCTTTTTGCCGACGCCTATGTCCGGCTTGCCCAGGCTTATAAGCTAAAAGGCGACACTAAAAAGTACCAGGCCTGCATGAATACGGCTGTGCGCATTGATCCGGGCAATGAGTTAGCGCTGGATATACAAAGCGGAAAATGCGATTTTATCTGTATCGGACAAAAATAAAGGCGGGCTCAGGGCGCAAGTATTTCCCGGGCGTAATTATGCAGGATCTCTTTATATTGCGGCTTTATCCCCGAAGATGAAATAATACTCTGGGATTTTTTAAGCAATAAGGCAATCTCCTTCTGGACGTAGCTCAAACTTCCCGATTCCACGATAGCGCTGCGCATCGCCATAAGGTCTTCCCTGTTTACTTTCTTCTTGGATAAAATGCGCTTGATCCTGGATTTATTTTTTGCATCGGCATTATTATAGGCATGCCAGATAAGCACTGTTTTCTTGGCCTCTTTTAAGTCGGTGATCGCGGATTTGCCGATCTCCTGCTCTTCGCTGAACATGCCCAAGATGTCGTCTTTGATCTGGAAGGCCCTGCCCAGGCAGAGGCCGTAACCGGAAAGTATACCCACTTCTTTTTCGCCTGCGCCGGCAAGTATTGCTCCCGTGGATAAAGGCGAGGTAAAAGTATAGTGGGCGGTCTTGTAATCATAAACTTTATATACGTCTTCCTTGTTAATTTTGGCAATATCATTTACGCTATAAATAAGCTCAAGGAATTCTCCGCTGCCGGTGTAAATAGCCGCTTCAATGAATTTTTTCAGCGCCCGCTCTTTACGTTCCATATTCTCCTCTATAGACAAAAAGGCGCGTATGGCCATCGCATACATAATATCTCCTATAACGATAGCCAGGTCCTGGCCCGTAAATTTTATGCCCTTATAATCCTTTAAATAATTATCCAGCATCCTGTGCATGGAAGGCTTGCCTCTCCTGGTATCGGACTTGTCTATTATGTCGTCGTGCACCAGCATAAAATCATGGAGCAACTCTATTGAGAGGGCGCTGGTATAAAGCCCCCTGGCGGCTCGATCCGCAAACCCCAGATAACCGGTTACAAAAAGAATAGGGCGCACCCTTTTGCCGTCTCTCAACATAAAATCTTTTATGCTTTTAAAAATAAGCGGGGAGATCCGGCTTAAAGAATAAAGGCTGTCGATATCGCGGATAAATTTGAGGAGTTCCCTGTCTATCCTGTCCTTTATTTCCGAGAATATATTTTTCACCTGATCCATCTCCCCAATATGATAGAAATAAACAGAAGCGTCCCGAATAAAAGATGGAGCTGGGCTGTTTTGACATCAAGGGAGACGGTCTCTCCAGGCTCCCCTTCCCGGCTCCTCTTAAGCGCAACTGCGTTCTTTAAGGCAGCGGGCAAACTTAAAAAAGTCAACATTGACCATAAAGGCAACATGCCGGCAATGATCATAATTACTATGCTCAGGAAAGCCGCTACGATCAGAAAGAAATATTCTTTTTTCGCTGACTCATAACCAAGCAGCGTCGCCATAGTGGTTATCTTGGCCTGACGGTCATATTTTATATCGCGGATGTTATTGGCATTAAGGATAGCGGCTACAAGCAAGCCTACCGGCAAAGACACGCAAATGACCCGCGGGTTTAACGTACCGGTTAAAGTAAAATAAGTCCCTGCTACCATCAACGGCCCCATCAGCAGAAAAACCACGATATCGCCCAACCCCAGGTATTTGTAACCTATGGGCCTTGAACTGTAAAATATCCCCCCGGCTAAACCTATGATGCCTAATATCAAAACCGGCAAGCCCCGCGCAAAGACCAGGATCAACCCCAGCAAAAAACCTGTTCCCAATAAAACATATCCTGCGATAAG
>JAQTNM010000110.1 GCA_028713875.1 Candidatus Omnitrophota bacterium
TGCGGCAGATCCTGTCCGCCAATTTCAATACCGTCTCAACCGGCGTAGCCAGGATCACAAGATCTGCCTGCGCAATTGAACGCAGGTCCTGCGACCCCTTGTCGATTATGTGCTTCCTTCTGGCCAGGATCAGATTATTTTTATGGCGGCTGACGCCGATAACCTCCCCGGCCAATCCTTTTTCTTTGACAGCCATGGCGATAGAGCCGCCGATCAGGCCTGTTCCTACAATAGCTATTTTCTTAAAAAGCCTCATTAAATCTCTCTTCCTATAGCCTGGGCTATTTTTTTCAATTCGTTCATCAGGGAAACGAAATTGGCAGGCAGCAGCGACTGCGCGCCGTCGGAAAGAGCCTCTTCCGGGCGCGTATGCACCTCAATGATCAGGCCGTCGCAGCCGGATGCAACAGCTGCTTTTGCCAGAGGGCTGACCAACCCCCATTTACCCGCGGCGTGGCTGGGGTCAACTATTATAGGCAAATGTGAAAGCTGCTTTACTGCCGGGACCGCGCTGATATCGAGGGTATTGCGCGTATAATCCTCAAAAGTCCTTATGCCGCGTTCGCATAGCACTACGTTAAAATTTCCGCCGGCCAGGATATATTCCGCCGACATCAGCAATTCCTTGATAGTCGAGGATAGCCCGCGCTTTAGCAAAACCGGCTTCTTTATCATGCCTACTTCTTTCAGGAGATTAAAATTCTGCATGTTGCGCGCCCCTATCTGAAAAACATCCACATACCTGGCCACCAGTTCAACGTCCCGGGTATCCATCACCTCGGTAACGGTAACTAGGCCCAGCTTATCCCCGACTTCCTTTAAATATTTCAGGCCTTCCTCACCCAGCCCCTGAAAACTATAAGGAGAAGTGCGCGGCTTGAATGCCCCTCCGCGCAAGACTTTAACGCCTGCCTCCTTTATCTGTCTGGCTATCTCATGCAGGGTATCCACGTTCTCAACCGCGCAAGGCCCGGCGATAGCCACAATCTTCTTGCCGCCCACCTTGACACCTTTGCCGAAATCAATAACAGAGTCCTCTCTCCGGAATTCCCGGGAAACCAGTTTGTAGGGTGCCAAAACCGGCATAACTTTCTCCACCCCGGGAAACACTTCCAGAGGGGTAACGCGCAAGACATCTTCCGGGCCGATGAGGCCGATTATGGTGCGCTCTGTCCCTTTTGACACCATAGGCTTCAAACCCAGTTTCTGGACTTTCTCGATAATATGATCTATCTGCGCCTGGGTTGCATCAGGTTTCAAGACTACTATCATAATCTCCTCCTATAGGATTTTCTTCAGCACCTTTATGAAGCGCTCATTCTCCTGTTTTGTTCCGATGGTAACGCGGATAAAATTCTTTAATCCGTATTGCTTCATATCCCTCACGATAACCCCGTATTTAAGCATCTCTTTAAATACGCCTAAGCCGTCCCTGCCGGTATCGATGAGTATAAAATTAGCTACTGTAGGCACATAAGCTATCCCCATCCGCTGCAGGCATTCATAGAGGTATTTTTTACCCTCAAATATAACCTGCCTGCTCTTGAGTAAAAACTTCTTGTCATCCAATGCCGCGGTTGCTGCTGCCTGGGCCAGGGAATTGACATTAAAAGGCTGGCGTACGCGTTCCATAAAGGAAACTAATTCCGGCTGGGCTACTGAGTAGCCTATCCTCAATCCGGCTAATCCGTACGCCTTGGAAAAGGTCCGCATAAGGATGACATTACGCTTAGCCACATAAGCCAGGCTGTTCGGAAAGTCATCTACGTCAATGAACGTATTATAGGCTTCATCCAAAACCAGCAATACGTCCTGAGGCAGGCTGAGCATAAAATCTTCCAATTCATACCTGCTCACATAGGTGCCGGTAGGATTGTTCGGGTTTGAGATGAATATCAATTTGGTCTTTTTATCTATTCTTTTCTCGATCGCCTCCAGGTCATATTTAAAATATTTGAGCGGGACCTCAACCAGCTTGCGGTTATTAACGCGGGATATGATCTCGTATTCCAAAAAGGTTACGTCTGCGGTAATGATATTCTCATCGTCTTCCACGAAAGTCTTGATGATAATATCGATGATCTCATCCGAACCGTTGCCCAGTATGATCCCCGCGGGGCTGGTATTCAGGTGTTTAGCCAGGCTCTTCTTTAAATAAAAACCGCTGGTGTCCGGGTAACGGTTAATATCCGCAAGGACTTTTTTAATAGCGGCCTGGGCAAGGCCCGAGGCCCCCAGCGGGTTCTCGTTAGAAGCCAGTTTTATGACTTTTTTCAGGCCCAGCTGGCGCCTGGTCTCTTCAATAGGCTTGCCTGCCACGTACGGGGTAACATCCAATATATTCTTTCTAACCAAAGACATCTCGTATTTTTCCTTTTATGTTATGCGCCGACGGGGTAAGACCCCAGTATCTTCAGAAAATTGCACTTCTCCTCTAATTCAGCAAGGGCCTTTTTTACCTTACGGTTATTGCGATGACCCTCCAGGTCAACGAAGAAGTAATAGTCCCAGGCTTTTTTCTTAGAGGGACGCGATTCTATTTTAGTCAGATTTATCCCGTATTTCTTAAAAGGCAGAAGCATATCATGCAGCGCGCCGACCCTGTCCCTGACCGAGAACATAATAGAGGTCCTGTCGCATCCGGTGGGGTTTACGTCGGAGGCGCCGATGACCATAAACCGCGTTATATTATTAGCTGAATCCTCGATATCTGCGGCAATAATTTTGAGCTTATATATCTTTGCCGCCAGTGTCGAGGCGATACAGGCGCTGTATTTCTGACTGCTTGCGATCTGTGCCGCCCTGGTTGTACTGGATACCTCGATCAATTCTGCCTGAGGCAGATTATTCTGTAGCCAGATCCGGCACTGGCCGAAAACATTGGGGTTGGAATAGACGCGCTTTATCTGATCCTGACTGCAATTCGCCAGCAGATTATGCGCCACATCCAGTATAACCTGGGCGCATATTTTTAAGTCCGAGTCCATGAACATGTCCAGGGTATGGTTTATCACGCCCTCTATGGAGTTTTCTATCGGCACTACTCCGTAATCGGCATTTCCCTTTTCCACCTCCAGAAAGACATCGCTTATGTTGTCGCAAGGCGTATAAACAACCTGGGAGCCAAACCTTTTCAAAGCCGCCAGGTGCGTGAAAGTAGCCTGGGGCCCAAGATAAGCTATATTTAAAGGGGCATTGATCGCCAGACTCGAAGACATAATCTCGCGATATATGGCTTCTAACGCTGCGGCATTCAGCGGGCCTTTGCTGGTTTTTCCTATTTTTCTTAAAACCTCTCTTTCTCTATCCGGAGAATAGATGCTCTTACCGGATTTCTGCTTAACCTTGGCGATATCCATGGATACCCTTGCCCGGCTATTTAAAAGCTGAATTATTTTTTTGTCCAGGCTGTCAATCCTGAGGCGGAGTTTTGCTATATCCATCACTCTTCTCCTCTGTGCCGGAAACCGAAACGGTCTCCTCTTTTTGTGCGGGCCCCTGCATAGCAGTCTCTGCTTGGGCAGGCTGTTCTGTCTTTTCTTCGATAATCTTGGCTAAATTCTCGATCCTGGGCAATTCTTCAAGCGACCTTAATCCGAAATGTTCCAGGAACTGCCGCGTTGTGCCGAATACGAAAGGCCTGCCCGGAGCCTTTTTCCTGCCGACGATACGGATAAGCCCCTTATCCGTAAGGCTCTCCACAACCCCGTCAATATTGACGCTGCGCAATGACTCTATTTCAAATTTAGTCACCGGCTGCTTATAAGCAATTATTGCCAGCGTCTCAAGGGCCGGCTTTGAGAGCCGCTCTATCTTACGCTGCTTATAGAGTTTTTTGAGAAAGACGGCAAAGTCCGCAGAGGTGACCATCTGGAATCCCCCGGCCACCTCAATTATGCGTATCCCCCGGCTGTTATCCTCGTATTCTTTTTTCAAGTCCTCAATGATCATACGGATATCCGCCGGATCCAAGTTATCCAGGACCTTCCTTATCTGCTCAATGAGTAAAGGTTTTTCGCTTGAAAAAAGTAATGCCTCGATGACAGAACGGTTATTATCCTGTATCATTTTAATTTCTTCTGTTTATATACTTCGTTTAACAACTCTTCGGTGGTCTCCAAATGCGGATTTCTTTCCAATGCCTTTTTAATCATTACCAAGGCTTCGTTCTTTTTGTATTCCAGCTGCGTAAGCACGGCTAACGCCTCTTCTTCTATATCGCTGGTTTTATCGCCCTGAGACTCCGGGCTGCCGTCCTGGATCAGGCCGAATTTGCCGACCTTGTTCTGGAGCTTGGCGATGATCTCTCTTGCCCTCTGCTGGCCTATGCCGGGCAAAGAACGCAGGAATTCTACGTCAGATTCATCAATGGCTTTGGCAATCTCAGAGATCGGCTTATTCAATGCCTTTAATGCGGCCCTGGGCCCTATACCGGAGACGGTGATAAATATCTCAAAAAACTCTTTTTCAATATCGTTTAAAAAACCTATCAATACCGGGGTGCTCCTTGAAGGCTCCACCTGTAAATAATGATAAGTAATCAGGCTGATCACGCCGTCTGTCGGGATATTCTTTTCAAGGCGCTGCATAACCGCTGCCGGCACAAGCACCTCATAGGATATACCCCCTATATCAATATTTAAGTAATTATTCCCTTTTTCGGTTATTTTGCCGCAAATACGCGTGATCATATCTTGGCCATTATAATGTAACTGTGAGCGATGGCTAAAGCCAGGGCATCGGTCACGTCAAGGTACCTGGGAGTATTTTTCAGGCCGAGAATATCGCAAACCATCCCCTGAACCTGGGACTTAGAAGCCAGGCCCATGCCTACGACTGCCTTCTTCATCCTAGTGGCTGAGTATTCAGCCAGCGGAATATTTTTCTGCGCGCAGGCCAGGCATATTACGCCCCTGGCCTGACCTAAAATGTAAGCTGTAGTGGGATGGCGGTAATGCGCGTATAGCTTTTCCAGTACCATGATCTCAGAGCGCGTATCGCTTATCAACGCGCTTACTGCCTGGTATATCTTATTCAACCGCGCCGTAATTTTATCAGAGGCTTCGGTCTTGATTATTCCGGCTTCAAGCAGGCAAAGGCCTTTTTTATTAAAGTCAATTACGCCGTAACCCGTAACCGTCAAAGCCGGATCTATACCCAGTATCCTCATCTTTATTGCTGACTGGCGATCTCTTCAATAATCTCATCCGGGATGTCAAAATTGGCGTAGACCTGCTGGACATCATCGTGTTCTTCCAGCGCCTCGATCAATCCCAATAGCTGCTTTGCATCATTGCCTGCCAATTTAACGGTAGAGGAAGGGATCATAGTAATTTCGGCATCCTCCCATTTGATACCCTTGGCCTGCAATGCGGACTTTACGTTCTCAAGGTCTGCCGGAGCCGTAGTAATCTCATAATTTTTCTCATCGCCTTTTACGTCTTCCGCCCCGGCTTCTAAAGCAATATTGATCAGATCTTCTTCCTTGACCTGCGCCTTAGG
>JAQTNM010000111.1:0-2979 GCA_028713875.1 Candidatus Omnitrophota bacterium
GGAATGGCGGGAGGAGAGATACTCTCCTGCCGCGTTAAAGGTAACCTTATCGAAGATTACTGTATTGCTGACGCAATGCTGCGAGTGATGCTTTCCCCCGACAAAGAGGACGCAACATGATTACAAACATATTACTTAAGAAAGGTTATCTGAAGGGATACCTCCCTAAAGCCGATTCTGCGATGATCCAGCCGATGTTCCCGGCTGCAAATGTCGCAATCAGAAAGGCGGCCCTTGATGAAGTCGGCTTATTCGATACAGTATGCAAGACCAGCGGCGAAGACCTGGACCTGTGTATCCGCATGGCTAAAACAAAATGGGAATTATTCTTTGAGCCCAGGGCGATAGTAAGGCATAAGCACAGGACAACACTGCTCGGACTGCTCAAGCAATGGTATGGATACGGTAGGTATCACGCTTATATTTTTAAGAAGCACAGCCCGAAATGCATACAGATACATTACCGCAGCGAAGAAAGCCCGGCAAGCTGGGGTTCGATTCGTATTTCTAAAATCTTTGGTTTGACTTTTCCTTTTCGTATCTTAGTATTTGTTACGCCTTTTCATATCCTCAATATATGCCTGCTCCTGGCGCTGTCGGCCATAATTATCAAATCGCATTGGCTATTAACGGTTGCCTTGGCGGCATGGTTTGCAGGGTGGCTATATTTTTCCGGCAGGCCTTTCTTCCAGAACGTAATTATCAAAAGGAATTCCCGCTGGATAATTTACTCTATGCTGAGATATATCTTAAATTGGGCATATGTGCTCGGGGCTTTTCTGGCCGGAATAAGAATAGGCATAATTTCTATAGAAGTTACCAGGGAACAGACCCCTTTAGTTTGAAAATGAACATTCTAAAACTATCTTTTTACGGTTTTTGTATGGAGATAAAATGCGGCGATACCGGTACGCTCCAGGCCATAAAAAATGATTTCTCATTTTTTACAACTAGCGAAGGCAACCCGGAGGTATTTTTCGAAATTTTTGCTCAAAGTCCTGATTACAAAGAGCTGCCTTCTCTTAAGGCCTCTTTCTATACCCCGCGCAACATTTGTTATAAGCTCCGCCATCTCTCTTTCATAGACTATTTCGGCAATGGCTTGACCATAATTGACTACAAGAAAAATACTTATAAGATTTACTGCCTCCAGCCCCATCTTAGACATGAAATAGCCTTTCTCACCATACTGGCCTTGGCGGCAGAGAGGTTGGATTCAAGAGGGATGCACAGGGTGCACGGCCTGGGCATTGAGGCCAATGGTAAGGCTGTATTGATCCTCCTGCCGAGCGGAGGAGGAAAAACCACATTGCTCCTTGAACTCCTTAAGAAAGAAGGCATCAAGCTGGTTTCGGAGGATTCTCCGCTGATTAACAGCTCCGGAAAGATACTCCCATTCCCATTAAGGATAGGCGTATCTTATCCGGATAAGCCTCAAGGGATACCTGAAAGCCATCTCCATCTGATTGAAAGGATGGAGTTCGGGCCCAAGTATGTCATTGATATGGATTATTTTAAAGATAGGATTTCTAAAAATTCCCTTGAGGCGCAATCAATACTCTGCGGCATAAGATGCCTGGGGGCAGAATCCCGGATCATCCCGTTAGCTAAATACAGGACTCTCGGTGAGTTTATTAAAAATTCCGTAATCGGAGTGGGTTTATATCAGGGGCTTGAATTTTTACTCCAGGGGGGCCTTTCAGGGATTTTTAAAAAAAGCGGGGTTATCCTCTCGCGGTTCAAGAATTCCTGTAAAGTTATATCCGGGGCTAAAACATACCTGTTCGTTATCGGCTCAGACAGGCGCAGAAATGCAGAAACGCTATGGGGGTTCGTGGCCGCATATAAAGATAAATCATGAAGCCGTTCGGCAGAAGATATATTAATCTGATAAAAGAGCTGAGCATCGCCTGGTTTAAAATAAAAGACCAGCGGTCGGTCCTTGGGTTTTTATGGAGTTTCCTGAATCCGTTGATAATGACCACTGTATTGTTTTTCCTCTTTCAAAGCAGCATGTCCGCAGGCTCCCGCAGTAATTATTTCTTATACATATTAATCGGGACTGTCGCCTGGAATTTCTTCGTCATGGCCACTACCGCCGGCCTTACTTCCATAATCAATGCCCCGGATATGGTCAGAAACGTTGTGTTCCCCAAGGAGATATTGACCTTCAGCGCGATAGGGACATTTATTATACAGCATGTCTTTGAGTTAGCGGTCATCTTTCTATTGCTTGCCGTATCAGGGACGGGGTTTTCAATACATCTTATCCTCTTACCGGTTATTTTGGCCATACAGATTTTGCTGATAGCCGGGCTGTCTTTATTTTTGGCCTGCATATGCGTATATGCCCTGGATATGCTGCACATATGGAATGTTCTCACCAGAATGGGCTTTTTCATGGTGCCCGTATTTTACAGTATCTCAAATATTTCTTTAAAATTCAGGGGCGTAGTAACCATAAATCCGATGAGCCAGATAATAATATTCTTAAGGGACATACTTCTTTATCACCGGATGCCGTCGCTGCCGAATATGGTTCTGGTATTTATATTCAGCTTATTCATGTCCATCGCCGGATACAAGTTTTTCAGACATTATGAACATAAAATAGCGGAGAAAGTCTAAGTGGGGAATGTCATAGAGGTTAATAACGTCTCAAAACGTTTTATGCTCACCACCGAGCCGAGGACTTTCTTCAGGGTCTTTAAAAGATTTGCTACCCGTCGGTCTTCCCACAAGGAAATCTGGGCGCTGAAAGATATAAATTTTGCGGTAGAAAATGGCGAGAAGATCGGCTTTATAGGCGATAATGGTTCCGGTAAAACTACCCTGGCCAGGATTATCCTGGGGATTTACGGGCAGACCAGCGGCACAGTCAAAGTTAACGGCCAGGCAACGGGATTCCTTAATCTTGGGATAGGCATGCAGAGGGACCTGAGCGCGCTGGAAAATATATACATTTTCGGCGCAATCATG
>JAQTNM010000111.1:2989-5409 GCA_028713875.1 Candidatus Omnitrophota bacterium
CTTGGTAAAAGCGAAATCAAAAGCAGGCTCGATTCAATCATAGATTTTTCAGAGCTAAGGGATTTTATTTATTGTCCCTTGAGAGATTTTTCAATCGGCATGCAGGGGCGCTTGGCTTTTTCTATCGCCAAAGAAATGGATTCGCAGGTTCTGATCCTGGATGAAGTGCTGGAAGCAGGAGATACGCATTTTATGGAAAAATGCTCAGAAGCCCTCCAGGAGCACGAAAAGAGCAATAAGACCATCATCATAATCTCCCACAATATCGATATGATAGAAAGCCTCTGTGATAAAATTTTGCTTTTGAATAAAGGCAGGCAGGTAGCCTTTGGTCCGGCCAAAGAGGTAATGGATATTTACAGAAGACATAAGTTTTAGGGAGCGCCGATATATGCCTTCCATGTCAGTAATAGTCCCCGCCTACAATAGGGAGGACGTGATAGAACAATGCCTCAGGGGGATAAGGAGTTCCGCTTATAAAGATTATGAGCTTATTGTCGTAGACTGCGCAAGCACGGACAGGACGTTTCCCATCGCAAAACTATATGCCGATGCGGTTATCCAGTTGTATGGCAGGGCGGAAAGGGCCAGGGCGCGCAGCAGGGGAGTTGAAGTTTCAAAGGGGCAGTTGATCGTTAATGTAGATTCCGATGTTGTAATTAAGCCGGACACCCTGGAGATAATTAACCTTTATTTTTCCCGGCATCAGGACATAGACGCATTGACAGGGTGTCTTTCAAAAGAGAATCCTTACCAGGATTTTTTCAGTCAGTACAAAAGTCTTTACATGCATTATCATTTCATAAAGCTGCCGGAAAGAGTTAATTTTCTATACGGCTCTATATACGCCATAAGGCGTGTGGCCTGGCGGGATTGCGGCTCTTACGCCGGTATCGCGGATGATACTGCCCTGGGGCAGCAGCTTATATTGAGCGGAAGAAAGATCGCTTTTTTAAAAGAGCTGCAGGTTACGCACCTTAAGAAGTACAGTCTTCTTCCATTCATAAAAAATGACTTCATTATTCCTTTTGAATGGGCCAAGATTTTTCTTCAATATAGAGGTTTCAGACAGTTGGGCAGGGATAAGACGGGTTTTGCGCATGCCTCAAAAGAGCAGCTTCTGAGCGTCATATTGGCTCCTTCTATATTTATCTTCCTGCTTGTAAGTTTCTTTAGCCATTATTTTAATTTAGCCGCACTATGCCTGATTTTCATATGGTATCTTTTAAATGCCCGCTTCATCAAATTTCTTGCCCAAGAGAAAGGCTTTGCTTTCGGATCAGGAGCGGTTTTTATCACATTTTTAGATAATATTATTATGGCATCGGGCATTGTCTGCGGGTTACTGGATACATTGGCGCTAAGGCGGTTATTTAAAGAAAGGAACGCATGCCTTTAGACAATATTGCGATTATCGGGGCGGGGCCGGCAGGCATGGGCTGCGCTTATGAATTAATTAACGCAGGGCAGGCCTGCTTTGTGATAGACAAAGAAAATATACCCGGAGGCCTTTGCCGAACGCTCAATTTTCACAGTTATCTTTTTGACATAGGCGGGCACCGTTTCCTGTCAAAATCAGAAGAAATAAATCAGCTCTGGCATGATGTGGTAGGCCGGGATTTCCTTACTGTCAGCAGGTTGTCAAGGATATATTACAGAAAAAGGTATTTTAATTACCCGCTCTCTTTTTTAAATACTTTATGGAACCTCGGCCCGCTTGAAAGCGGTATCTGTTTTGCCAGCTATTGCCGGAGCAAGATCCTCAAAAAAGAAGATGACAGTACTTTTGAAGGCTGGATCATTAACCGTTTCGGCAGGAGGCTGTTTGACATATTTTTTAAGACATACACGGAAAAAGTATGGGCAGTCGCGCCTAAGGATATTTCCGCGGATTGGGCAAGGCAGAGGATAAGAGGCCTCTCCTTAAGAGTGGCAATGCAGAAAGCGATTTTTGGTTTTAAGAAAGATGCCCCCAAGACATTAAGCGACAAATTCCTTTATCCAAGGTCCGGGGCGGGAGAGTTCTACGGCCGCTTAAAAGAACAGGCAGCGGCAGGGGGCGCTCAATTTATGTTCGGCAGGGAGGTAACGCGCATCCGGCATGATAACCATAGGATTACCGCCCTTGGGATACGGGGGGCCGGGGATATTAAAGAAGAAGAGCTGCCGGCAGAATATCTGTTTTCCAGTATGCCCCTGCCTCTTCTTGTGCAAAAGTTGGAGCCAGAGCCGGCAAAAGAGGTGATTATGGCTGCGCAGAAGCTGCGTTTCCGGAGTTTTCTTATAGTGAATATAATTTTAGAAAAAGAAGACATTTTCCCGGATCAGTGGCTCTACGTCCATTCCCCGGATGTAAAGCTGGGGCGTATCCAGAATTACAAGAATTGGAGCGCCGCGATGGTGGCAGACCCCAGAAAAAC
>JAQTNM010000112.1 GCA_028713875.1 Candidatus Omnitrophota bacterium
CGGGACCTGATTGGAGGAAGAGAAGCGGATGTGCAGCTGGTAGTTGACGGCACAGACTCAAACACGGCTATGGTAATCGTGGGTTATGCCAATAGCATTATCAGCAAATACCAGTATGACATGATGGAATCGGAAGCGCAGGAAAAAGGTTATCAGATAATCAGCCCCAGGGTAGATTTAAGGGAGCGCGCCTGGTTCAACGAGAACCTTATTTCCAGGAATTATTATCTCCCCGGGGTAATCGCCTCCATTGTTACCATAATGTCCCTGCTATTAACGGCTATGGCCATAGTAAGGGAAAAGGAAATAGGCACTATGGAGCAGCTGATCGTCAGCCCATTGAGGCCCATTGAGCTTATTTTCGGCAAGCTTCTTCCTTTCGGGGTGATCGCCCTTATCCAGGCCGGGCTTATTACCACGGTAGGAATTTTCTGGTTCCACATACCGTTTCGAGGTAGCATACTTTTATTGATATTGGCCGCCTGCGTATATCTATTCACTACCCTGGGAGCGGGCCTGTTCATTTCCACGATAGCCTCAACCCAACAGGAGGCAATGATGTCGGTTTTTCTCTTCTATATGCCGACATTCCTGCTTTCAGGGTTTGCTTACCCAATAGCCAATATGCCCTGGATCATCCAGCAGTTTACTTATATTAACCCTATGCGTTATTTCCTGGTGACCATCAGGGGTATATTTTTGAAGGGCGTGGGGATAGATGTGCTTTGGACCCAGTTTGTGCCGCTTTTAGTCATCGGTTTGATCGTAATTACCTTAAGCGTATTGAGGTTCAGCAGGCGCCTTGCATAATGAACAATAAAAGCAGGATCAGGATAGCCATTACCGCCGTACTTTTATTCCTTTTTTTATTCGCGAATTTCTATGCGGTAAGAAGGATGGCATTTTACGCAGTGCAGGCGTATCTATATGACAAGCTGCTGGTTGCCTACCGCGTAGGCGGAATGCCCGGGTTAAAAAGCGAACTGGAAGAAATACTCTCCAGCGATAAGATGCCCCGCGAGCTAGCAGAGGCCAGGGGTTTTAAGAGCGATCTGGATAATATAAAAGACCCGGGAAAGTTCCTGAGCGATATCGCAAGGCAAAAAAAGGCTAAGATAAATTTCCTGAGGAATCTGCGCATTGCGGCTTTTGCGCTTATTCTGGTGGCGCTGCTGGCGCGGGTTATAGTCAACGCATTTATATGATTTTTAGATAAAGAAGGAGCCTGGCATGGTATTTCTAAAGAGGCTGATTGCTTCTCTGGGAATAATATTTCTTATTTTACTGGTTTTGTTTTTTTCTCTTTTCTGGTTTATCAAGCACCTGCGGATAAAGGAAATAGTGGAGAGAGAAATAGAACATAGCCTGGGCATCAATGTCACCATAGAAAAACTTGAATTTTCGCCTCTTCTTGCGCATATCGGCGCCTATGGCATAACCGTGCATAACCCTCCGGGTTTCAACGGGGGTGAGCTTGCTTACATATCTGCGCTTCATGCCATGTTTGACCCGGTAGAGATGCTTACGCGCAAGAAGCCCAACATTTATCTCTTTACGGTGGACCTTAACCGCCTGAATATCATAAAGAATAAGGACGGCAGGGTGAACATAAAAGAGATCATACCTATAAAGGAAGACGGACCAGGAGAGGAACAGGCGGGTTTTTATTTTGATGTCCTGGTATTGAGCGTAGGCCGGGTCAGCTACGCGGAGTACGCCGGGCAGGCGAAGAAAGTTTATGAGTATCCTATCGGCCTGAAAAACGCGGCATTCATCGGTCTCAAAGATGAAAATGAGGTGGTAAAAGAAGTAATTTATCGGGCCATACAGAATACCTCCATCGGGAGATTGATTAATTTGAGCGTGGTGCCGGTCGTCTCACAGCTTAATAATACTTTAAACTCGGCCTGGGATACGGCAAAGAGCGGGGCAAAGGGCGCCATGGAGATCGCTACCCTTCCCTTTACGTTGCTTTTTGGAAAATCTAATCAATAACAGGAGAAAGCCTTGGCTAGATACGCCGGAAAGGTATTGCGCGGTTTATTGATAATTTTTGTTGCGGTATTTTCTTTTTTGCTTTTATCGCAAGAGGCATACGCGCGGGGAGATGTCAGCGAAGAAAGGGCTTTGGCCATGGAGGAAGCTTTAGACATGGAAGAGGCTAGCTCCGGCAGTGAATTTGATTCTTACATAAGGTATATGCCTGAGCGTTCCGTAAAATCGCAGGCCGGCTCAATAGGGATCATCCAGTCAGAGGCGGAATACGACTATAGTTTCAAGGCATTCGGCAAGCTGCCGGTAGAATTATCCTTGAATCCTTTCTGCGCCAATATAAATAATACGACGGCGATAAAATTCCCCGCTCATTTAACAAAGCTTGCCGCCGGCATTGAGGCGACATTTCCCTTATTCAACCTCAAGCATACTTATTTCCTGGTAGGCCTGAATCCTTCTTTTAACGGGGACAACTGGAATCTTAACTCGGCGAGTTTTCGTTTCCACAACTATTACGCCGCTATTTTTCAGCCGAACGAGAAATTGCTGTTTGTGGCCGGAGTTGACGTTTATCCCAGGTATGAGGATCAGGTATTACCGATAGTGGGGTTAGTATACAGGCCCAACAAGAAATTAACGTTTTATCTGATCCCGGAAGACAGGTCCAACATTTCTTACGCCATTACCGAGCGGCTCACCCTGTTCATAGAAGGAGGCAGTAATACCGATGAATTTGCCGTAACCCGTAACGGCTCCAGGGCCGTATTGCAGTATAACCAGTCGCACCTTGGCACGGGCGTAAAATTAAAGGTCAATAAATATATGGATGTGACCGTGGCAGGAGGCGGGGTCTTTGACCATTATTTAAAATACAGAGACTCTGACGGCAAGGCCAGCATAAAGAAAGGGTTATATACGGAATTTAGAATAGAGGCCGCTATCTAGGGGAGTCTTGTTTACCCTCGTCGTCTTTAATCCTGCTTTGTATTTCCTGAAGCTTGCGGTTATTCAGGATGCCTGTAAATTTTTCATTTTTCATCAGGGTCCTGATATCATGGGATTTTAGGGCATTGCTGATCTCGGGGTCTTTCAATACATCCTGGAACTGCTGATCTTGTGCAAGTCCGGCTAAGCTTTTCATAAGTTCGGGGTCGCTTGTTATCTTTGATTTTACGCGGTCCATCTCGGTTCTTATGGCTTCGTTTGCCTCCGGAGCAGATACGCTTGCTGCCTGAGAAGGCGTCTTGGCCGCGGCAGAGGCAATATCCTTCGTCTCAATCCTGCGGATCTTTGACATATCGATCTTGATCGCGCCCAAACTGCCGGTGTTGACGGTATATACGCCTTTATCCAGAGATATGATTTCCCCCTGGATTACGGTGCCGTCTATCAACTCTATCCTGCTTTTTTGGGCGCAATATGCGATTGCGTTTATCCCCACCATAAGAGCGCAGCAGATAACCAGCCTTTTCATATTTTGTCCTTTTTATCGTATTTTGATTATAACATAAAATCACTTTTACTCAATATAAAAACCAGCGCGGTTACGCGCGTCTGTATTTATATCCCGGTTTTCTCTTTTAGACGCCGAAAAAATAAAAAATATTGACAAGTTAATTTATATTTGGAATAATATAACCCATAAGTTCATAATAGGAGGGGGGATTATAAAATGCGGTCTAAAAAAGGTTTTACGCTGTTAGAGTTGATCGTAGTAATCGTAATCTTAGGTATTTTAGCTACCTTAGGCTTTACGCAGTACACTAAGATGGTGGAGAAAGGCCGCAGTGCCGAGGCCAGAGATGCTTTAGGACAGATACGGAAAGCGCAGATCGCCTATTACCTGGAAAACGGCGGATACACTTCTACCATCGCTAATTTGGCTTTTAGCGTTCCGGCCTCCTGCGCTTCAACCCATTATTTCTCCTATGCTGTCAGTACCTCAACTGCCACTGCGACAAGATGCACCGGTTCAGGGAAAACCCCTAACGTATCTTCGCCTTATTCGATAACCCTGAGCTATGCTGGAACTTTCGGAGGCAGTGCCGGGTATTATTAGCTCCTGTCTTTAAGAATACCTGCAGTTAATATTATCTCTTGCCAGAATTATCCGATTTACCCCTGATTTTATTTCTCTAATTTATGCATTTTTGCCATAATGCCCCGCCGGCAGCATTGTTTAAGTTGTGTTTCCGGCTTAGAAATGCTATAATTAAATAAAGGTCAAATCAGAAAGGAGGAAAGGCTATGGCTAAGTATGTGATGTTGGGTAAATACTCGGTTGAGGCGATCAAGGGCATAAAAGCCGAGCGTACCAAGAAGGTGGTTGAGATTTTTAAGAAACAGGGCGGCAGGATACTGAGTATGTATGCATTGATCGGGCCCTATGACCTGGCGCTTATCGTGGATATGCCCGGTAATGCCGCATTGATGAAGGCGGCTATCGCGGTTACAAAGTTAACCGGGGTAGGTTTCTTTAGCTCTCCCGCCATGACGGTAGAGGAATTTGACAGGATCGCAGGTTAACGTTATTCCTGCAGGTTAGAGGGGACAGCCAGCCACAGTTATTTAAAGCACTCCTGCCTTGACAAGATGCCGGATATGATGTATAAATATACCTATAAGTTCGGGGTGGTATGTTTCGAAGGGGGAACTGCCACGTTAATATAATTAAAACCTTCGCTGGACAGAGCGGAGGTTTTTTATTTAAATGCACCTGATTAGAAAAACACCTGATACTGCCGAAAAGCTGGCACTCCTCTCGGCCGATTCCTGCTATGATCTTGCCTGCGCCTGCGGAACAAGTGATTTTGAGCATCGCCGGCGTTCGCAAGACAATAAATGGGTATATCCGGTTGCCCTTCCTGATGGCGGCACCACCTATCTTTTTAAAACCCTGCTCTCTAATGTATGCGTAAATGACTGCGCATATTGTCCGCTGAGGGCTCAGAGTCATACGCGGCGTTGTTCACTCAAGCCTGAGGAATTAGCCGGGACGTTCCTTTCCTATCACAGGTCCGGTAAGGTAAGCGGTCTTTTTTTAAGCAGCGCCGTTACGGTTAATCCGGATACCACTATGGAGCGCATTAACCGCACGGCACTAATCCTGCGTAAAATGCGATTTAAAGGATACATCCATTTAAAGATCATCCCCGGAGCTTCTGACGGGGCTATCCGCCAGAGCCTTTCGCTGGCCAGCGCCGTATCCTTGAACATAGAAACTGCCGGAGAGGATAACTTCAGGTTTTTAAGCACAACCAAGCAATATGTATCCGATATTATCCGTCCGATCGGATTGATCAGCCGTCTTACCGCTAAAGGGTCTTATTACGAAGGCGTTAAGCAGACCACCCAGTTTGTTGTCGGCGCATCAAATGAGACGGACAGACAGCTCATTAATTGCT
>JAQTNM010000113.1:0-3161 GCA_028713875.1 Candidatus Omnitrophota bacterium
ACATTGATGATCAACTTTGACCAGAGCAGCGCTTTTATATCGCGCGACAGGCGCATCTCCAGTCCTGCTTTATTGAAAAGCTGGCGTATGGAGCGCATCTCAACCGGGATCTTTCCGTCTATGCGCCCGATAACCGTTTCTCCCTTGCCGGCATATTTGACCTTGCCCGGTTCAAGCAGTGTCGCTCCCAGGTTGGTTACGCCTCCGATTACCTTCTCCTGGCCCACTACTTCGCTGATCATCTCAATATTGCCGATGCCATTTTGCAGAGTGATCACTTTCGTATCCGGGCCTATAATGGGCTTGGCCTGGGTGACGGCATTTTTTGTACTGTAAGACTTTACGCATATGACTATCAGATCAGCTTTGCCTATATCCTGGGCCTCGGCAGTCGCCTTTAGTTTTGCCTCAAAATCTGTGCCCAGCCCTTCAATGTGTATGCCGTGTTTGTCAAGATGGCTGGCGCGTTCCTTGTCCTTATCCAGAAGCCAGATCTCTTCCTTTGCCCTGGATAAAAAAGCCGCCAGCAGGCATCCTAATGCTCCGGGTCCGACTATGACGATCTTCATAAAATAATCCTCTGTGGTTTTTAGGGTACGGCTACGCTCAAGTTATTGATATTGTTAAGCACTTTTTCGGTTTTTAGCTCTTTTTCCAGGTGAAAGTTCAGGAAAGCATTCAGGATAATGTTGAGTTCCTTTTTTATCTGCGGGTTTAACCCTAAGTTAAGGTTGGTCTTAAAATCATTTTTCTGGATATGCAGTATTGAGGCGATTGTCCCCCTGAAGATTGAGCGCGCGCGCAGGTCTTTTTTATAACAGCCCGGGCAAACCAGTCCCCCCAGGCTTAAAGAGAATTTGGATTCGCCGATGATCCGGCTGTTGCAGCAGGAGCAGGAATCAAAGTGGGGTTTAAATCCTGAAAGCGAAAGTATCTTAATCTTGAATATCGTGAGGATCTTGTCGGGGTTGGCAGTGGTTTCCAGTTCTTTAAGGCTGGAGACGACCAGGTCAAAGACCCCCTCGTTCTTATCTTCAGGCGGCATTATCGTATCCAAGAGTTCCACCATCACCCCGGCAATGCCTATTTTTGCAACGTTGTGGCGCAGGTTAAAAAAATTATCTTTCATCTCGCATTGGGAAACAAGGTGCAGGCTGGAATTACGTTTTTCATAAAATATTATGTCGTTGTGAGAAAAATTCTCCATACTGCTTGAGAATTTTTTCGGTTCCGCCCTTATTCCCTTGAGGATGCCCGAGAGCTTTCCGAAATCGCGCGTATAGAAGCTGGCGATCATGGAAGTTTCCCGGAAATCCCATTTTCTGATGACTATGGCTTCGGTTTTATGGATGGACATGGCAAGATTCCAGAATTCGCGCGGCTTTAGCCTGCATTATCTTCCGTTGCCGAAGACCCTTGTCATCGTAACCAAGAATATGCAGTAATCCGTGCACCACATAGAGTAACAATTCATATGAGGCGTTTGTCTTGAAGCGCCGGGCGTTTGCAGCCGCAGTTTCCGCAGATACGATTATATCAGCGATAAGGCGCGTATGGGTTTTGTCTTTTGCAGTCAGGTCAAAGGCAAGCACATCCGTAGGCTTATCTTTGCCCAGATACCGCAGGTTCAACCTGCGCATCCGCCTGTTGTTTGCCAGGCAGACGGTTATTTCTGCCTCCTTGTTTGTATAGCCTTGCGACTTCCAGGTCTTGCGGATAACTTTTTTTATCTCCGATAAGATGCGGCGGCTGACCGTGATCTTATTCTGCAGGTTTTTTATGGCTATGTTCACGAGTGGTTATTAGAGATGTTTCCTTCAGGATAGGTTACGCGACTATGATACATACCCCCCAATATGCGATTGAAGACAGTGGCGATGATTTCCAGGTCCTTCAGGGTCAGGTCGCATTCGTCAAGCTGGCCGTCAATGAACTTATTGTTGATTATTTTATGCACTAAGTCTTCTATATTTGCCGGATCGGAGTCCTTTAAGGTGCGCGTGGCTGCTTCCACCGAATCCGCCAGCAATACTATGGCGCTCTCCTTGGTTTTAGGTTTCGGCCCGGGGTAGCGGAAGCCCTCTTCCTGTATTTTCCCTCCGTTATCCTGCCTCTCCAGGGCCTTGCGATAGAAATAATAAACAAGGCTGGTGCCGTGATGCTGTTGGATGAAATCAATCAGAGGAGGTTTAAGTCTTTGTTTTTTCGCCAGCTCCATGCCTTCCTTGACATGGTTCATGATTATCATTTTACTCATCGAGGGAGAGAGCGTATCGTGCTTGCTGCGTATTTCCTGGTTTTCGCTGAAATATTCGGGCTTAGAGAGCTTGCCGATATCGTGGTAATACGCTCCTATCCTGGCCAGCAGCGCGTGTGCTCCTATTGCCTGAGCCGCGGCTTCCGAAAGGTTGCCGACTATCAGGCTGTGGTGGTAGGTGCCGGGGGCTTCCATCATCATCTGCCGCAGTATGGGGTTGTCAAAATCCGCCAATTCCAGCAGGCTTATGTTGGTGGCGGTGTTAAAAAGGTATTCAAAGACAGGCAGGATCCCCACGACGATAATGCTGGAGGCGATGCCGTTCAAAAAAAGAGTCAGGTATACCGCGGCATTATTTATTTTAAAGTGCTCAAAAAACAACAGGGTTATCGCCTGGAAGGCCCCGATGATCCATCCTGCGCGGATAATATGGCTGCGCCTGCGCACCCTTACCAGGAGTATCGCGGATAAAATACCGCTTATTAGAAATAATATCAGCACATAAAAACTGACTGCGGAAACGACAGAGGCTATAGTTACGGCGCAGGCAAGGCTCAACAATATAACGATGAACCGCTCTTCAAATAATACGGCCGCCAGCATCGGCACCATGCAAAAGGGGATCATAAAAACAGGCCATCCGTGCCTGAACATGCTTAAGCTTATGGCCAGGGTGATCACAAATAAAAAGGTCAGATTCAGCAGATTGTAATTTTTCTGATTTAATCCCGGGTAGTTGAATTTCAGGTAGGCTGCCAGCGACAATAAAAACAGGGATACCGCAAAATTTATATGCAGGATAAAACTTATCAGGAAAAGCAGCATCGCCCCAAGGGCGAATTTTACTTTATTTATCACGGATTGCTTTGTCATAAGCTTCAATTATCCTTTGCACTAAGGCGTG
>JAQTNM010000113.1:3171-5340 GCA_028713875.1 Candidatus Omnitrophota bacterium
TGACTACATCAGAGCCGCCAAAATATATGAACTTTATGCCTTCGATGGTTTTAAGGATATCCTGGGCCTGCAGCAGCCCTATGGGCTTGCCGTCCGGAAGGTCGCTCTGCGTGATGTCTCCGGTAATGACAACTTTTGAGTCAAAACCAAGACGCGTCAGGAACATCTTCATCTGTTCGGCGGTGCAGTTCTGGGCTTCATCCAGGATAATGAACGCGTCGTTCAGGGTGCGGCCGCGCATGTAAGCCAGGGGTGCCACTTCCACGATGCCGTTCTCTAAATATTTCTCGATGCGCTCCGCTTCCATCATATCATAAATAGCATCGTAAAGAGGCCGCAGGTACGGGGATATCTTCTCGTACATGTCCCCGGGCAGGAACCCCAGAGACTCACCCGCTTCTATCGCCGGCCTGGTCAGTATGATGCGCCGGACCTCCTGTTTGTTCAGCGCCTCCACTGCGCAGGCCATGGCTAAGTATGTTTTTCCGGTGCCGGCCGGGCCGATACCGAAAACAATATCGTATTTTTTTATCGCCTCTACATAATCGCGCTGGCCTTCTGTTTTCGGCCCTATCTGCTTTGAGCGGGAAACGTGCGGCGTAATGTTTAAATGCGGCTCATCCGGTACCTTTTTTTTATTTTTGAAATCATTCACCAGGCATAAGAGGTCAAGCCTGCCCAGCTCGCTGCGGCTTGTGCGTATGGATTCAAGGAGATAGGAAATAAGCTTGGCCGCCCTGGCGATATTGGGAGCGCTGCCGCTTATTTTAAGATGCTCGCCGCGTAAATTCACCTTTACCCTGAATTCCTTTTCCAGCAGCTTGATGTTTTCGTCCTGCGGCCCGAACAGGACCTGGACCTCAGACTGGCTTTCTACTTTGATTATTTTGTCCACTTTTTATTTTTTTGGGTTTTCGATAGGGACGTCAAGCACCTGCCCGGGATAGATCTTATCCGGGGCCTTTAATTTATCCCTGTTGGCTTCATAAATTTTAGTCCATTTTTTGGTAGTGCCGTAAAATTTATCCGCTATTTTTTCCAAGGTGTCGCCTTTGGTTACCTTGTATTTCTGGATGCTCTCACTTGCCGGCATGGTTGTTTCCGTTTCTTCTACGACGACAACTTCAGATTCTGCGGGCGCCTGTGCTTTCGCGGGTTTGGATTTACGCCCGGTTTTGGCGAACACCGGTAATTCTATTTCGGTTACATAGGTAGTACGGGTGGCTTTTCTCTCCTTGCCCTCCGTGGATTGCGGTGCCTTTCCCGCGATATAACCTTTATTGCCCGTATCCAGGTCCTGATCCACCCTGTCTTTTACCGCCGTATATGTCCTTACCGTGCAGCCGGATAATGCCAAGATGAAGGCCAGCCCCGTCATCTGCCAGAAAATAACCTTCTTCATTTTTTCCTCCCCTTTTTTATAACCAGGTTCAATTCCTTTAATTGTTTTTCATCTACCTCGGAAGGCGCCGCAGTCAGGGGGCAAAATGCCTTTTGGGTCTTTGGGAAGGTTATCACTTCCCTTATGCTCTCCTGTCCTGCCAGGATAGCCAGAAGCCTGTCTATGCCGAAAGCAAAGCCGCCGTGGGGCGGTGCGCCGAAGCTAAAAGCCTCCAGAAGAAAGCCGAAACGCTTACGCGCCTCTTCCTTATTTATGCCGATTACCTTGAAGATCCTCTCCTGTAGTTTCTGGTCATGGATACGCATGGAGCCTGAGCCTAATTCTACGCCGTTAAGGACCAGGTCGTAAGAGCGGGATTTGACTTTTTCCGGAGATTCTTCCAGGGTGCCGGTATCCTCGGGCCTGGGAGCGGTAAAAGGATGGTGTTCGCTTTCCCAGCGTTTCTCTTCCTCGTTGTATTTAAATAAAGGGAAATCCTTGATCCAGGCAAAAGCGAATTCCGTATTAAGGTCTTTGCGCAGGTCCGGCTTATCCGTAGAGTATCTGGACCGGCACTCCTGGAAGTTTATTCTCGGGAAAGGGATAGCTATATCCAGCCCCTTTATCTCCTTGAATATGCGCTGCATAAGTTCTTCGATGACGCCGAAGATGTCTTCCTCTTCGGAAAAAGACATTTCCAGGTCAAGCTGGGTGAATTCCGGCTGCCGGTCCGCGCGCAGGTCTTCGTCGCGGAAGCATTTGGCGATCTGGTAATATTTATCTATGCC
>JAQTNM010000114.1 GCA_028713875.1 Candidatus Omnitrophota bacterium
CCTTGCCGGTAATGATCTGCGCCTGGCGGTAGGCCTCCGAAGTAATGGCCTTTAATTCTTTGGCTACCTGGCCCTCTATCTCGGCGGATTTGCCCTGGCCTTCGGAGCGGTATTTCTCCGCGGCGCGCTTTCTTTCGGCGATCATGCGGTCATAGACTTTGTTACGCACGTCTTCCACGTAGTTTATGCGTTTGATGCGCACGTCCACGATATCGATGCCGTACTGGGGAGCAAGTATCTTTGCCTTCTCCAAAATGGCCCCCTCCAGCATTTTTCTCCCCACGTCAATACGCTCCAGCGCTTCATCCGTGACAATCATATCTTCGCCTTCCACCCTGGACTCAAGGATCCGGTTGGAATCCCGCACCGCCTCAACCAAAAGGTGGCTGGTGATGACATCGCGGGTTGCGGAATTTATGATATCGTCAAGCCTGCCCTGGGCGCTTATTTCGTTGCCTACCGACTGCAGGAATTTAAGGGCATCCACGATCTTCCAGCGGGCGGTAGTATCCACCCAGATATATTTCTTATCCTTGGTGGGTATCTGGTTCGGATCCCCGTCCCAGTCCAGAAGCCTCTTTTCAAAATAGTGGGCTTCCTGGATCAACGGCTGCTTGAAATGCAGGCCGGCTGAGGTAACCGGGTTGCCTACGGGCTTTCCGAATTGCGTAATAACCACCTGCTGGCCTTCGTTAATTATATATATAGCGCCGATGGCAAAGGAGGCAATTACAATAACGAATAATGCGATAAAAACCGTGATAGCTAAACGTAAACCTTTCATTATTCCCGCCCTCCTTTTTTGTTGATATCCAAAAGCGGCAGAATCGATTTCTGCTGCGAGTCGATTATGTATTTCTCTTTTGCGTTGGGAAGCACCTGCGTCAGGGTCTCCAGGTAAAGCCTTTGCTTGGTTATATCCGGAGCTTTTTTATATTCTTTCAAGGTAACAAGGAACCTTTCGGATTCACCTTTTGCGCGGTTTATCTTATCCGTAGCATAACCTTCTGCCTCACGGATAGTCTTTTCTGCCGTACCCTTGGCCTTGGGGATGACTTTATTGTATGCCTCCCATGCCTGGTTAATCATCTTCTCCTTTTCTTGTTTGGCTTCGTTTACTTCGTTAAACGCCGACTTTACCTTCTCAGGAGGATTAACATCCAAACGCTTAACTGTGACTATATGTACTCCGACATTATAACTGTCGAGTATGCGCTGTATCTCCTGCTGCGCCAGGTCATCTATCTCTTCTCTTTTAGTGGTAAGGACCTCATCTACGGAGTAATCCCCGACAAAACGCCGCATAACCACTTCGGAAATGTCGTGTATATTGTCTTCGGGGCGGCGCGTGGCAAAAAGCAGTTTTACCGGGTCTTTGATCTTAAACTGCACTATCCAGCGCACATCAAGGATGTTCAGGTCCCCGGTAAGCATCAATGATTCATCCTCATAATTGCGCATGGAATATGTTGTCCTGACCCCCGGCTCCATGGTCTTAAACCCGTATTCTTCCTTAAAGACCTTTTCTACTTTAATAGGTATCACCCTGTCTACCCCAAACGGTATTTTTACGTGCAGGCCCGGGGAACTCAGGCCTATGAATTTGCCGAACCTCTGGATTACGCCCACTTCATCCGGTCCGATAGAATAAATCAAACCCCGCAAGCCAACCAGAAGAAACAAAACAATGACCGTAGCAGGAATCCACTTCGAGAAACCCGTGAACTTCTTCTTGCCTACATCAATTATCTGGTCCGGGGTAGGAACATTTTGCCAATCCATATGGCCTCCTTTCGCATCTGGGAGTTAATAAAACAAAAAGCCGCCATCAATCCATCATAGACGGCGGCCCGACCATCATTGTTACCTTCAGAAAAAAAGATTTTCTGAACCCGCAAAATTTTTTATTTCTCTCAGTCCTTATTTTTATAATAATGAATTATTACCTTCTTGTCAAGCACAATCGGTCTCTAAAGGCCGGCCGTAAAAAGTTTGATTTGAGCGGTCTTGTTTTACGGTAATGCTGGCCACTCAAGACGCGTATTCTTAATTTTGATGCTCTACTTCTAATGTCCGGTTTCCGCAATAGGCTATTGCCCAGGCGCCTAAAGGCGCCGTCAATAGGATGCTGAGCACTGCCGTAGCAAGTATTACTTCGCCCGGCCGCGTATTCATCCCCGCCAGCCTCATTGCCATTAAGGGCGCAGCGCCAATAGCTGCCTGGACCGTGGCTTTCGGGATATAAGATATGACTACAAACATCCTTTCGGGGGCCGTCAGGTTGCTTTTTATAAGGCAGGCATAGGTCCCTATGCTTCTTGCGATTAAGGCAATGAAAATAACGGCGGCGCCCGCTAATCCCGATGCAACAGCCACTTTCAGATTCACCTGCGCGCCTACGAGAGTAAACAAAAGGATCTCCGCGAATACCCAGAGTTTACTTAATTTTATGGATATCTCATGCGCCATGGATTCGCTTTTTTCCAGAATAATAAATCCTATTGCCATAACTGCCAGGAGCGCTGCAAACGGCAGAAAATGCTCCAGGATATGTTCCAGGTTAACAAGGATTATTGAAATACCTAAAATAATTAAAAGCCTCTTGGTCGCCCGCGGATTGGATTTTTTAAATACCACGTATAGAATGAAGCCGCATATCAACCCAACAATGATCCCTGATAAAATCGAGATCGGGATCCCTGCCAGCTTCCAGATTATGTTTACTTTCTGCCCTGTGTATATGCCGATGAGCACGGTGTAAATAACTATTACAAATACGTCATCGATTGATGAGGCGGCAAGTATCAATGTAGGAATGCCTTTTTTCGCGCCTCTTCTCTCTTCTATAAACCGGATCATTAACGGCACGACAACCGCCGGGGATACCGCAGAAAGCACTGCCCCTAAAATTGCCGATTCCATAATGCTTAGCCCTAAAAAATAATGCCCCAGGAACACAATCGCGATACCTTCCAAAGTAGCGGGAATAAAAGAAAGGAACATCGCTCTTAATCCTACCTTATTCAATGTGTCTTTACTCAATTCAAACCCTGCGCGAAGAAGGATGACTATAAGAGCCATCATCCTAAGGTCTGATGAAACATTGAGCATATTGTGGTTCAAGAGGTTAAGCGCGTAAGGGCCTATAACAACGCCTAAAAGCAGCATGCCGACCAAGCCCGGCATTTTTAATTTCCTGAAGACAAAATCCGCGATAAGCCCGAATATTATCAATTCCGCAATATTAAGCGCCATTTGATACCTCCGTTTTGCTTTGATAAAAAATAAAACCTCTACCCGCGTATCCGGTAGAGGTTAAAAAAATGACCTCTACCATTAACAGTAGAGGTCATCAACCTTGCGTATTTTCAGGTGGTTATAAGGCGAACCTCATCGCCTTTTTTCTAATATAACATAAAAATTCTTTAAATCAAGGAAAATCGCGGCTTCTTGATTCGGCATTATCGCAAAATAGCATAAACTAACGGGCAGAAACTACGGGATGATTACGGGATTAAAACTGATGCTTAATTGAAGTATTTTATGTCTGGATCTGAGCCTGTAAAATGTTAAAAGCGGCGGAATTTATTGCGCCTGTAGCTTGGATGTTGATGCCGTTTTTGCTCTCTTCGCGGCGCCTCATGAGCCGGCTCAACAAACTCTTCGGAAGGCATTTCAGGGTGCCTTGATACGGGCAAGGTCAACTTGATGAGTTTTTCAATATCCCGGACATCGCGACTTTGCTCAGGCGTGGCAAAAGAAATTGCATGCCCGCGGGAGCCGGCCCTGGCAGTGCGGCCGATGCGATGGACGTAATTCTGGGCGTCTTCCGGAAGGTCGTAATTAATCACCAGCTCTATGCCGGTTACGTCAATGCCCCTGGCTGCGATATCGGTTGCGACAAGCACCTTATGCCTGCCTGATTTGAACCCCTGTAGCGCTTCGCGGCGTTGAGACAGGGAACGGTCAGAGTGCATCTCCGCTACGCTGCGGCCCATATCCCGGATCGCCCTGGTGATCTTATGCGCGCCGTGCTTGGTACGGGAGAATAAAAGGACCGGGCCGTGGTATTGCGCCAGGAGCTTTCCGAGAAGCCGCAGCTTGGCTTCTTTTTTGACGATAAACAATTCCTGGGTGACGAGTTCTACTGTGCTGCCGGAAGGAGCAATCTCAACAGAAACCGGCAGTTTCATATAGGTAGCGGCGATCTCCATGATCTCCTTAGGGATGGTTGCGGAAAAAAGCATGGTTTGCCTGTTTTTCGGCACGAAACGCAGGATCTTTGAGATCTGCGGGGCAAAGCCCATATCCAGCATACGGTCAGCTTCATCAAGCACGAGCATCACCACTTCCTCAATCAGGAAATTCCACTGGCTTATATGATCCAGCAACCTTCCGGGAGTAGCAATGACTACGCGGGGGTCCTTACGCAGGGCCTGCACCTGCCCTTCCATAGGAGCGCCGCCGATAAGACAGGCGGTTTTCATCGCGAATGGATGGGCCAGGGCCTGAAAAGCCTCATCAATCTGGATAGCAAGCTCGCGCGTAGGCGCAAGCACTAAACCCGCCCCTTTCATCTTCGCAAGGCGCTGCACCATGGGAATGGCAAAAGCGTGGGTCTTGCCGGTGCCGGTCTGCGCAATGCCGATGACGTCCTTGCCTTCTATCGCAAGCGGGATCGCCTTAAACTGGATCGGAGTGGGGACCCTGAACTTTATGCGCTCAAGGATATCAAGTATCTTCGGGGCAATGCCTAAACCGAAGAAACTCCTTTCAGCCTGCACGTTCATATGCGCAGCGTTATTTGCATTAATCGTCTTGTATATCATTTTGATTTAGCGGCAGCGAGATGACGTTCGGGAACAGCCTGATTGAGGTGGACGTGGCAATATAATTCATGATTATAGATGCTCAGTATATGCTTGCAGAGAGGAAATTTGCATTTCCTGCCTTTAAGCGAAGTTTTGATTTTTTTCATAATTTAATTCTCCTTTACGCTCCAGCCACGGCATGCTGTGGTTATGCCGCACCCAGTTTTTAATGATGGCATGGCCCATCAGACGAAAGAACGCGTTCCTGAAATGCAGCTTCACCAACAGAATAAATGAACTGGAGAGGGAATAAAACCGGACATAAGCCCTGAGCACATTCACCTGCATGTCCCGGGCAGATAATAATTTCGGGGTAAAGACAATATGCTGTCCGTCATAAAGCGACCAATCCCTGTTAAAGATCCTGTTTTCCTTTTCAAGCTCCCGATGCACCTTTGTGCCCGGGAAAGGGGT
>JAQTNM010000115.1 GCA_028713875.1 Candidatus Omnitrophota bacterium
CATAAGCTGCTTCATAAAGCTCGCGCGGGATAGTCTGTAAACCTGCCAGGAATATCAGGAACCCCCAGCCAAAGCCTTTCCAGGAATGGATTACCGCAACCGCGGTTAAGGCGGTGTTCGGGTCAGAAAGCCAGTTCCTGACCAGATTAGCCAGGCCCAGTTTGACCAGCCAGTAATTCAGGAGCCCGTAGTCGCCGTTTAGGATCCATTTCCAGACCAAACCTACCACAACTTCGGATAATACCGGAGGTATAAAAAATATGGTGCGGAACCAGTTTTTCATGCGGATCTCCCGGTCACAGGCCCAGGCCAATAGAAATGCCAGGGCATTCTGGAAAACCAGGGCGAATAAAGTGATGTAACCGGCATTAACCATGGACTGCCACCAGATCTTGTCCTGGAAGAATATCTCTTTGAAATTATCCAGGCCGATAAATGTCCTGGTAGGCAATATCCCGTCCCAGCTGCAAAGGCTTAAATAAAAAACCCAGATAAAGGGTATGATATAAAAAACGGCAAAAATAGTTACCGCAGGCAAGACGAAGAAATAATTTTCTAGGGTGGATTTAACCTTCATTTGCTTTAGCGTTTCCTGGACAATTCCCTTTCCTTGATTTTCTGCACTTCAACCGCAACCTGTTCGGGAGTCTTCTCTCCGATAATAATGGACTGTATGCCTTTATCAAAAGTCTCGATAACCTGGGGGAATTCCGAGATGCCCCAGGTATTCGGATGCGTGGTGGCGTCCATATCATCGGCAAATTGCGACAGTATCGCAGGAATATTGCCCAGGATTTCTTTATTAGCCGGGAGATTAAGCGTAGTCTCAGACAGGTAGGCCTGTTGGTTGTTATCGGTAAGCCACTTTAAGAAGTTCACCGCCAATTCTTTATTCTTGGATTGAGGATTGACCAGAAAAGATGAACCTGCCCCTCCCCAGATGCGCATGGGATGCTTTTCCGAAACTTTCGGGGGCAGCATGGCTGCGTATTTAAGGTTGGGGTTCATGGATTTATAAACGTTGACGCACCATGAACCGTTAAAAGCAAAAACGGCATTGCCGTTGGCAAAGGCCTGCTCCGCGTCTTTATTTACCATAGTCACTATCCCGGAAGCAAGCAATCCTGACTCCTGCATCTGCTTAAAAAGAGTAAGCACCTTAATCCAGTCCGGGTCAGTATAGGGAACCTGGCCCTTGATCGTAGCCAAAACTTTGTCCTGGCCCATAATGTTAAAGGCATAATTATTGGCCAGGCAATCAATCATCCAGACCTCGCCCCAGCCGGAAACCATACCCTGCATCTTTGCCGCTTTTATTTTATTACCTATATCCAGGAACTCCTGGAAGGTCTGCGGCGGATGGGTCGGGTCAAGGCCTAACTGCTTAAAAAGGTCCTTGTTGTAAAGCATTTCGATGGTCATGATGTCTATCGGAACGCCGTAGGTCCCCGCTTTTACGCCGTAACTGTTGCCCGGGGTGAATTCATTAACTGCCAGGGCCTTGCTGAAAAATTTTTTCTTCCATGCCGATCCGTTCTCCTCCATATAGGGAGTAAGGTCTAGAATGTAACCGGCTTTTATAAAAGAAGCGAAGTCCCTTTTTTCGCCTAATATGCCGAAGATATCCGGAAGATTTGCGCCTTGTGCGGCTGCGCGGACTTTCTGCGAATAAGCGTCGGAGGGAGCGTAGAGCTCAAAATTGATCTTCACCCCGGTTTGAGCTTCATATCTTTTGGCTAATTCCTGGAACGCGGCCTGCCGGTCAGTCATCCAGTGCCATATGTTTACGGTAGGCTTTGCGCTTTTTTTATCCGCAGAGCATCCGCATAAAAATGAAAAAGAAATAAAAGCCGATAAGAATGCGATTAAACCCTTACGCCTCATTCTTGCCTCCTGTTGTGCTAGGCCTCTATTTTATGCCACATAATGACAAGGAAAAAAGTATATCATTAAATTGCGGTTTTATCAAGAAAACAATAGCCAAATCTAACACAAACCCAAAGCCGGGTCAAGGGTTTTCAGTAAGCCTCCGCCACTCTTAACGCCCTTGAAAGGCCCATCATATTTGCCCTTTCCAGATTAATGCCTGTGCGGTAGGCGTTAAGGCCTTGCGGTCTTGACCAGACTACCTGGCCGCGCGCATAAAGCGGATCTCCGTTATCGGGTATTTTTAACCACATCTCCAAAGTGCTGTTTGGCCGCAACTGCTCTCTGGTCACCATTCCTAAGCCTTTGGCGCTGACGTCAAAGACCTCGGCATCGCTTTCCTTGTTTTCCTTAAGATCTAAGAACCTTAAGGGAAATCTGGCTGGAAAACGCTCAAAAATCCTCTTATCCTGCATACGTTCACCTCCTTTCTCTTGTTTTGCCTCACTTTGCCATTGACGGTTTATCTCTTCAGGAAAATTCTTCTGGATAAACTGCCCAATTCTCTCTTTATCTGCTTCTCTTATTTTATTAAAATAAAGGCCATAAGTATTCAGGCCTTCGGTTGTTTTATGCCAGGCCACCCAGGCCTCCACATTCAAAACAAAGTCGCCGGTCAATATCAGGCTTAAATTTATAAACGTATCTGGCGCAAGCTGTTCTGTAAGGGTAAACCTTAGCCCTTTAAGATTAATATCATTTATATGGCAATCCGTCAAGTGTTCTTTATCGCCCACCCTGACTTTCGCCTGCCAGTTTATCTGCCACCTGTGAGAACCCCTGTGCTCTTGCATATCCATTACCTTGCTGTTCCCCCGCGATATTATTTATTTAATAATTCCGCCAAACAGCTCTTCATCTCTTCTTGGCCCAGCTATGGGATCATTAAAAAAGTTGTAAATTGTAAACCTGGAACCGACAAGAGAGCCGAATCTATCCAAATGGTTAGCAATTAATAAGTGTCCTATCGGGCTGCTAGAACCCGTTTTTTCTTTCTCGTGCTCAGGCATAAAGTTAGCTCCCTGGTATTTTATTACCTCATCTCTTAATTCTTCAGGGATCAGCTTTAATAACTCCGGCTTGAGCTTCACTGCTTCTTGGAAATTCTTAAGCGCTTCCTTAATTTGGTTTAATCTTGTATGGAATACGCCCATATTGAAATAGAGATCGGCATTATCGGGCTCAAATTTGATTAATGTTTGATACGTCCGAAGCGCGTCTTCGTTTCTATTCAATTTGTCATATGCCAAACCGAGCTCTTTGTAGACCGGAGGATAATCAGGGTTAAGCGACATGGCTTTCTGCAGGGGCTTGAGTGCCTCGTCAAATTTGCCTAAAACACAGTTTATAAAACCGATGTTGTAGTAAACCATAGCGTCGTCAGGATTAATGCCGGCGGCTTTCCATGATTCCCGCAGCGCATCATCATACATGCCCGCCTCAAAAAAATGAATACCGAGGTTGTAGTGGGCCGTCGGATCATTGGGATTAAGCCTGACGGCTTCCTTCAATTCCTTAATAGCCTCGGCGCCCTTGCCTAATTCCCCGTAAGCAAAGCCGAGGTTTTTATGCAGCTCGGCATCATCGGGATTAAGCTTAGACGCCTTCTCAAGTAATTCAGCCGCTTCCGCATACTTCCCTAAATAAAAAGCATAAGTAATGCCGAGATTATGCAAAAATGGCGTAATAAAAGGGTATTCTTCTTTTCCGGAGGAATAGAAATAATAACTAAGCAGATTAAGCAATTGGAGATCTGTAAGAGTATTCCAATCTTTTTCAAATAAGATTTTAAGCTCGCTTAGGCTTATCCGCTGTTCTGGTTTTAGGACCCAATACGCGCCTTCCTTTTGATAATAGGAAAATATATCCAATGTCCGGATTAATCTGTTTGCAAAATCTATAAACAAAAATTTCTGGTCTTTGGTAGGAAGCAGTACGTACACATGGGTCCATTTAAACGTATATACGCACGAAATGACGCCTTTTGCTTGCAGGCCTGCCAACTTCAGCAAGACATAAACCAGCTGAGAATTGCTGGTACAGGAGGAAATAAGTATATCCCTGGCGGCCTTGCGCGTTTCATCTGGGATACCGGCATCATCCAGCAACTCAAAGATATCCTTATCTTCAATAGTCAGCGCATTGACAAAAAACTTAAGCAAGGGCTTGGGACGAGCCGTATTTAAATACCCTTTTCTCTGAAGAACCAGCATCAGATTCTTAATGGTCCTCTTTAACTCTTCAGTATCCTCGGTCTGCAATTCTTTCTGGAAGCGGGCGTAATCTATATCTTCAAATAGTTCCTCAAATAAGTTTACCAATTCCGGTATCTCAGTCTCAGGATAGCCCATATCTTTAAGCAATTCAGCTAATTCTACTTGCTGATTAGACTGAAAGGCTATGTCTATCGTAGGATTTTCTGCCGGCTGGCTTAATGTATAATTTGATTGGGGCTGAAACGCCGCAGCTAAGCCCGGGCTTTCTCCCGTCTGGCCAAATGCCTTTGTAGAAGAAAATAGCAGCATTATGCCCGCCAGGCCTACCATAAAAAGCGACCTTATTGAAAGCGGGCTGCTCGCCTTCCCGGGCACTTTGTCCACCGGCGAGCTGAGGATCTTCCCAGCTTCATCAAGCTCTTTTATATATCCGCTCTCCCGGTCTTGATTTGACTTCTTGAGCTTCTTTATCCACGTCAAACCCTGCGGGGAATGAACAAACACAAGGGGATTAGCGTATGCAAGCCAGCGGTTCGACTCAAGCAGATAATTACCATTGTCAATGATCTCAGCATACAACCTGAACCGGACCAAACTGAACTGTGATAAGGTGCGCCAAATATCATTCGGCTGCACTGTTCGCACTTTTTTGCCTTTCAGAAGGTTCTCCAGGTCGGAAATATCAAACGCGACCAGAATCAAGCCGCCTCTTTTCACTATTCTTTCCGCCGAACGGATAAACATATCCAGGTCTTCCGGCATAGGAGCAAATATCGTGACCAAATCCGCCGGTTTCCGTAATTTGGTAACATTATACTCCCGCACCGGCCTGCAGCTTTTTGCCGCAAGTTCAACTTGTTTGGAATCATTATCCAATCCGCAGAACTCCACGTGCTTGAAGATTCCTGCCAGCACATTGTAGACATGCAGAGTGTTGATACCCGTTCCCGCCCCGAAATCAAATCCACAGATCGTCTCCCGGCCACAAAAATGTCCGCGCATAAGCCCGGCAAAGGATTCTATTTCCGCCGCATTCTTTACATACTGAACCATCGAGACGGACTTCCTTGAGGCAGCATTTTGCACCGGCGAGCTGGCTACTCTGATATATAATCCATCGG
>JAQTNM010000116.1 GCA_028713875.1 Candidatus Omnitrophota bacterium
TGGAACTCTGAGGCTTAACGTTTCAGGGGGGTTTTTGTAAGGTTAGGTTCAGTGTGGTAATGGTAATCTCTAACCCGGGGGTTTTGTAGGCCTCTAAAAAGTCAAAATTCCACTGAATCAGGCTACGTTTTTACAGTTCAGGGTTAAAAACGCTTAAGGAAGGCTTGTTCAGGAGGGTATTACAAGGGATTTCACGGACGACGAGCATGACTTAAGTTGATAATATGTTTCCTTTGACTAATAAGTCCGGCTCACGATCCCCTCCATAAGTAAAATATACATTTTCAAATAGATTGGAATGCTGCAAACTAGTTACTATGGCTTTTGCCAAATCTTCTGAAGGAGTAAAATCAAACTTGACTATAGTATTAAACATCTGCGCAGAGTCAGGTCTTGTATACTGCATTTGACCAAAAGGCATCAGGGGAACTAAATACATAAAATAACCGCCGAAATTATTTTCATTGAGTCTTTTATCATCTAAAGGCAAGACTCCAACATTAATTGGATACTTAGGCTTCTCATAAAGGCGTGTTAATTTATTGTAATCTGATGGGTAAGTAAATTTTGCATACGTTCCACAACCGCAACAAGTAAACAAAGCAAAGGGGCTAACATTACAAACATCTTTTTCATAAATCTCCTCCTTCTAAGAATAAAAAAGGCACCCCCCCTTCTATCTTGGAGAGTTGCCTTTAATTAGCGGATCAAACTGCGTCCGAAATTCACGGATAGCCTGATTCCACCCTTTCAATTGAAGTGCTTGCGTACGGAAAATATATCCAAATGCCGAAGGCCATTCCCCCGCAGGGTCAAAAATTTTTTGATTCATCGCTTCCTGCATGTTTTCCTTCATCTTTTCTATCACAGAATTATATTTAGGGGAATATTCGCTGAACCACGCCTCCAGGGTCCGGCCATCTTTGAGGAGTTCATCTTTCATAATTGTAAAAAAAACTTTACCTGCTTCAAATGCGATTAGATTATCCCGTACAGCTTTGGTCTCCTTTAAAAAATCTTCTGTAAATATAAGATTAGAACCACTCGCCCAGGGGCAGAGTTGACCCTGTTGTCCAGGATCAGTACGGATTTCTAAATATACATTCTTAAGGACCCAAGCGCTTATTTCTTGATTCTTAAATGCGCGGATTGTATCTTGAGCTATTTTTGTTATAAGGGCGCTTTTATTTCCCTTCCAGGCAGCCATCTTGGCCTGCCAGGCAGCCATCTTTTCCTTCCAAGCATCCATCTTTGCCTGCCAGGTTTCACTATCCAACTTAAGCTGGGCAAAATTTTTCTTGTAATCCTCATCTCTTTTCTCGTTGTTCCTTTTTCTTTCTGTAAGGCTTCGGTAGTTACTTTCGAGCCAAGACTTTTCTCCGCGGCATTCCCCTTCAATCTGCATTTCGGCCGGGTTATCGGCGTGGAAAGTTTGCCCGGCACATTTACTATCATAGCCTGTCTTTCTCTGCGCATACTCGCTAAAACCCGCCTTCAGGGCGGCATATTCTTGGCTTATCGCTTTCGGTTCAGTTTTAAGCTTGTTCAATCTTTTTCCCAGCGCAACTTCAATACGGTTTAAATTCTTTAATTCTATATCGAGTTCGTCCTTTTCTTTTATAAGTTCAACCCCGCTATCCTCTGTGGAAACGGCATTTTGCGCCAGGCTGCTGTTCGTAAAACAAAATGAGATGAATATGGCCGCAGTCCAAAAAATACCGATATTTTTTTTCATCGCCATCCTTCCTTTCGAATCACCCGGAATAACGGACGAATAAACCGCTTTTATTTTGCGCCATCCCAAATTGTCTGCAGGCAGTGATGTGCTCCCTCAAGGTCTCCCTTATCTGCTATTTGTTTGCATTCATTGGCTATGCCTTCTGCTGTTACGAGCTGCCTGAATGCCGGGCTGTTTATCAGCAGGTTGTATTTCCGATTCCATTCCGCCTGACGCGCTTGCAGCTGGCTTTCTCGTGCGTTAAGCTGGGCTAAAGCAGCTTTTTGCTTTTCAGTCCTTTGATTGAGTTCTGCGGTGGCTTCATTCAAAGCGTCCCTTTCATTTTGGGTCTGGGCTGTTCTTGCCTTAATAGATTGCATTCTTGCCTCGATAGAACTTTTCCAGTTGGCACAGCGATTATATTCCGCGCGATCGCGTTCAAAATAGAAAGTTCTATTTGCACACTCTGCATCGAAGGAGTAAGCATCCTTAACAAGGGTGTCCCCTTCGGCCTTTAGTTCGGACAGCCTGCTCTCAACCTGACCTTTTTTCGCTTCATTGTCGCTTACATTGGCCTCAAGCTGTTCTTCTACGATGTTGTAATTCCGGATATCACCATTGAGGTCGTCATACCCTTTTTGGATATCGTTGCTTTCCTGTTCCAGTGCCGCGATTTGATCTTGGAGGTCACTGGCGAGAACGGAAGAAAGGCCCAAGGCGAAGAAGACCATTGAAACAACTGTGATAAAAGCCACTGTCATCATCAATGCTAATCCCATCCTTTTTGTTATTTCCATCTTCCCTCCCTTCTATCTTGGAGAGTTGCCTTTAAATTTTAGCCGCTTTTGGGCATATCTTGCCCCCTTCAGGGTCAGGCCCCTAAGGATTATATTGTGCCTGGCTCGCTCTTTTGCGCCTCTGGCTTCTGGGTTTCGGGCTTCTGTGGCTCTGGTTGTTGCGGGCTAGGTTTAGTCGCCTGCGGCGCTGGCTTGGTTGATGGTTGCGCTTGGGCTAATTTCTGGTAATCTTCTTCTAATTCATTATACTGGCCTTTCAGGCCCTCAAACATCTGGATCTTCAAGGACAATTCTCCGTTTAACCTGTCTATTTCTTCCCGTTTCAATTTTAGCTCATTTTCCAGCGCATTTTTCTCGGCAATCGCTTTTTTCAAGGTCTCTTCTGTCGCGTTGCCCTGGCTGCTAAAAGCCATCCTTAACCCCACCACAACACCGGCTGCTAAAAGAAGAAGTAGAATAAAGAAAAATATGCTCATTGATTATTTTCCTTTCTGGATAGTATGTCTTTTACACGGAATAATAAATCCTGGGTATTTATGGGCTTTTCCAGGTAGGCTGCAGCGCCGCTTAATGCAGCTATATGTTTATCTATATCATCTTTTTTTAAGGAAGTGGCAATGATGGGCGTATTCTTGTATTTAGGGCTTGATTTTATTTCCTTGGCTACTTGAAAGCCGCTTTCATGCGGAAGCACCAGGTCCAGTATGATCAGGTCGGGATTGACCTGGTTTAATTTGTCTAATACCCCATCTCCGGTATTCATAGAGTAAACATTGTATCCGGCCTCATCTTCCAGCTCAGACCTCACCTTTTTCACCACTTAAGGATCATCGTCAATTATTAGGACCTTTTTATTATCCATATAGAGCTTTCATCCTGATTTTAGCCGGTCTCTTCTATCTTGGAGATCTCTACTCCCTTGTCCTTGAGGTACCTTAATACCTCCTCTACATCCTCCTTCTTGCCTTCCAGGATCAGGATAGCCCAGCCCACATCTGTGCTGAAGGAAGCCTCCACTATGCTTAAGACAACCTCAAATTTCTTGCATACCTGCCAGATCAGGGGTTCGTCTTTTAGGTTACTGGGAAAATTTAGCTCTGTTCTTACGCGCATATTTGATCCTTTTTACGAGTACCAGGGTTACCACGTATACTGTCAAAGCAAGGCATAAAGCAATTACCAGGTACCCCAATAGCAGCGGTAAAACAACGTTCAGAAGAGATTCTTTGAATAAATCCTGCCAGCGGAAATTATGTAAGAGCACCAGGGATTCCGCGTACACATCATGCCAATCCGTCTTTATTATAGCCGAACCTACCTTGATTGACAACAAAAAAGTGACGAATGTAATCCAGGTATTCGTCAATAAGCTGCCTAAAATAGCGCTGATGCGGTTTGCGCGCAATAATAATGCCAGTAATATTGCCGCAATGGGGCCTACCCCCGGTATTATCCCGGTGAATACCCCCAGGCTCAAGCCCAGGGCAATCTTGTGGGGGCTGTCGTTTATGAGGAAAAGTTTATTATAAGCGAATCTTAGCAGACGTGCATATTTTTTATTCTTCACTTATTTTCTTCCTCATTTTTAAGCAGGCGTTTAAGAATCTTGCCGGATGTATTTTTAGGCAGCTCCGGAAGGAATTCAATATGCTTGGGTATCTTATAGCTTGCCAGCCTGTCTCTTAGGTATTGAAAAACCTGGTGCTCCGATAATTCTATGTTTTCTTTCAGGACCACAAAGGCCTTGGGGATCTCGCCCTTATGCTCATCAGCCACGCCTATTACCGCAGCTTCTTTTATGCCGGGGTTCTGATATAGGACTTCTTCTATTTCGCGCGGATACACATTAAACCCGCGCACGTTGATCATCTCTTTTCTCCTGCCCACTATGTACACATACCCCTCTTCATCTATCCTGGCCATATCGCCGGTATATAGCCAGTTTTGCCTGATCGTTTCTGCGGAAGCCTCGGGTTGGTGATAATACCCCTGCATAACATTGGGCCCCTTGACCAGGAGCTCTCCTGTCTTTCCGTAGCCTAAGGCATTGCCATTCTCATCAATGACCTTTAATTCTATATTCTTGGATAAGGCAATACCTATGGAGCCGGCTTTGCGTATTCCCCTTAAAGGGTTCAGGGTTACTACGGGAGAGGCCTCGGTAAGCCCGTAACCCTCCAAGAGCGGTACGCGGAACTTCCCCTCAAATTGCCTTAAGGTATCTGCGGGCAGGGCTGCTGCCCCGGATATGCAGAGTTTCAGGGGATTAAAGAGTTTCATCAGCGGGATCCTAAAGAGCCTGGGCAGCCGCATCTCTTTCAATATATTGTAAACCGAGGGCACGGCTACAAAGACGGTCACGCGGTTCTTTCTGATGGCGCGGATAATCCGCTTAAAAGGCCGGACTGATTTCATAACCACGATCTTGGCTCCGGCACATAACGGTAGGATCATACAGACCATCGCCGCAAAAGAATGGAACAAAGGCAAAATACAGATAACCGCGTCTCTATGGTTCATCCGGATCGCCCTTAAACAGTCATGGCCGTTTGCAGCCAGGTTACGATGGGAAAGCACTGCTCCTTTAGGTCGGCCGGTGGTGCCGGAAGTATATAATATTACCGCGGTGTCGTTTATGTTTGTATCCAGGCCATGCAACAGGCCGCCTATTGCCTGGCGGTCTTTAACCTCCAGGCGCTCAAAATCCAGGATCCCCTCTTTTGCCCTGCCGGTAGTA
>JAQTNM010000117.1 GCA_028713875.1 Candidatus Omnitrophota bacterium
GCATCCCAGGCATCCGGTTCTATTTCCAGGACGATCCTAGCCTCTTTTTCTGCCTGACCAAACATCTTCTTCGTCAGGTAAACATTGCCCAGGTTAAGGTGCGCGATGGTATTGTTTTTGTCGACATTCAGGAGATATTTATAGAACGTTGCTTCGTCCCTGTAATTCATATTATTGGCTACCGTAAGGCTAGCGTAAAACAATATAATTAAAACCGTGACGGGGGCGGCGATCTTGGGCAGGCGCGCATAGAACCTTGTCAGCATTGCGGCTGCAATGATGAAAAAACCCACGGATGCCATATAAACATAGGGTTCAGAAAGTATTTTTCCGAAAAAATAAATGTTGTCAACCAGGTTCAGGAGCGGCAACAGCCCCAATAGATAGAAAATAAAACCGAACGCTGCGGGTTTATTTTTAAAAACAACTGATAAAGCCGCCCCTAAAATGAATGCGAAAGACAGCGGCGTCAAAAACATGTTTAAGGCCGCTTTTAAAGGCAAAATCCTTGCCGCCAGTCCGAATGGCAAAATAAGCTGGCTGACGTAGCTCTGGACAAGATAAAAAAATACGGATAATCTCTGCCATGAAAGGATATCGTGAAATTTAAGCTTGTCGTTGGGCATAAAATGGCCGCGGAAGAGCAGATACAATACGCAGATAACCACGAACGGCAAAATGGTCAACGCCAATCTTTTTTTATCTACTTTTAATACGGCTGCGCACAGTACGGCAAAAAAAGGCAGCAGCAAAGCCCCCTCGCGCGAAAGTACAGCCAGCATAAACAACAGCAGGGATAACAGATACTCCCAATTCCGCTTATCAATATAATAACGCACCAGGCTGACCAGCGCTAAAAATACAAACATCATTTCCAGGATATTTGACCTGCCGCCTATCACCGTGACCACACCGATATGTATGGGATGTATGCAGAACAGTACGCCGCTTAATAAACCCAAAAGCCTGCTCCTGAATAACAGGTAAACAAGCAGGAAAACGAGAAAACTGTTCAGGGAGTGGATAATGACATTGGTCAGATGGTAACCAAAGGGATTTAATCCCCAGAAAAAATAATCCAGGCCGTAACTGAGCATCTGGATCGGACGGTAATAACCGCTGGGGGAAGGGGAAAAATGGAAAATATCCATTTTGAGAAGCTGGGGCAGGAAAGCGGGAGAACGCAGGTAGAGATTCTGCACGATGAAGAACCGGTCGTCGTGCAGGAAATCGTTATGCAGCCCGTTAAAATAAATACAGAGTGAAACCAGGGCAAATAAGCAGTATACCGAAAGCAAAGATACCCTTACGCTCTTCAAATAACCTTTAGCCTTAATAAAATTTTTCATGTGCCGTAAAGGAAACCCCGCACCTTAAAGACAAATTAACGTGTTTTTCTGCCGTCAAGATGCGGGGCCAGAGATTGACTTATCTCTTTCCTTTTTTCTTCTTGCCGCCTCTTTTCATCTTGGCGCAAGAGATATCGCCTTTTTTATCCACAAAATAGAGGTAACCCTCTTTCCTCTTGATGCCGCACTTCGCTACTTTTTTAGGGCCACCGCCTTTTTTGCCACCTCTTGCCATTTTCGCGCAGGCAACATCACCCTGCTTATCAATGTAATAGAGGTAGCCTTTCTGCCTCTTGATGCCCACTTTCATTAGTTTTTGTGCCATATCCTGAATCACCCCCTTTCTACTTTAGTTATAGTGTTTTAAGTCCCGATCTTCACGGGATCCAAGACCTGCTTAAGCATAGCTACGGCTGAAAGCACCGCTAAATAACTCGTCTTGGGGTTATCCGGATGGACCAGGTTCTCCGTCCGGCAAACGATCCTGCCGGAATCCGACTCAATCTCAACCTGATGTATATTTCTGGCAGCCTTTGCCGAAGCTATGATCCGCACCCGCGTTTCTTGCGGACCTATCCCGGCCAAACTTAAAACTGCGGAAACATTGACGTTTTGAGGAAACGCCTTTACTGCGCTGGATGCGCTACCCTCAAAAATAACGGTATCCGACCTTATCTTGTCCAGGTGTATATTCTTTTTGGTTAAATGTTCTACCGCTGCAAACGCCTTTTTGGGCTTGGTGGTAACTAAGGTGACCCTTTTTATTTTCCCGCAGGATGCCGCTTTCAACCCGTCTATGCCGGCTATGGCTCCGGAGGGTATGAATATCCTGGCGCCTTTTTCTCGCGCCATTCTCCTCAATTGACGATAGCGCTGAAGGATGCCGCCTACGCTCATGATTATGATATGTTTGCCTGCGGTGACGGTTTTTTTAGCGATATCAAAGGATGCGCTCATATGCGTGGCTTCGATGATCAGGTCAGACTTCTTTATTAAATCTTTCAGGTTAAAAACCGGGATGCCGGAACTGCCGCAGGACTCTGCCAGCGCATATGCCTTATCCATATCCGCGTCGTTTAATCCGGCCAACTCCGCCTGGGCGCCAAAATCTGAAACAATCCGCTTCGCCAGCGAAGAACCGATCGCGCCGCAGCCGACTATCCCGATCTTCATTTTTTTCTTCGTGGCCATTTATCTTTTTAAGATAACGTTGTCAATCAGCCTGGTATTGCCAAACCAGACTGCCAGGGCCAAAAGCGCCTTATCTTTTATCTTCTTTACTGGCTCCAGTGTCTCCATATCCACTATTGATATGTAATCTATTTTCCGGGGTTTATTTTTGATAATCGTTGCCCTCGCCCTTTTGGTCAGTAAAGCACAATCTGCGATACCGGACTTTACTGACTCTCTGGCTTTATTTAACGCCTGGTACAGGACCGCGGCCTTTTCCCTCTGGGCGCTATCCAGATACGCGTTCCTTGAGCTCATTGCCAACCCGTCTTTTTCGCGTATGATCGGCATAACCCTTATTTTAACCGGCATATCCAAATCCTTGGCCATCCTCTGTATTATCAATGCCTGCTGGGCGTCCTTCTGGCCGAAATATGCCGTATCCGGCATGACGATATTAAAAAGCTTGGCTACCACAGTCGTAACACCCTGGAAATGCCCGGGCCTGTATGCGCCGCAAAGCACATCGCTTAATTCCCTGACGCTGACCTGCGTCCTGAAACCCGGCGGGTACATCAGAGCCGCGCTCGGATAAAAAATAAAATCTGCATTTTCATTGCGGCATAGCAAAGCGTCTTTTTTGAGATTGCGGGGATAACGCCTGAAATCCTCTTTCGGCCCGAATTGGATAGGATTAACGAATATGCTTACCACGACTTTGTCGTTTTCTTGGGCTGCCCTGCGAATAAGGCTTAAGTGCCCTTTATGCAGCGCCCCCATCGTAGGGACAAGACCGGTCCTGCATCCCCGTTTCTTTAACTTTTGCGAAACTTCAAACATCTGTTTTGGGCTGCGGATGATCCTCATGCTATCTCCGATAAAGGCTTCATTACAAAATCGCGCTCGAAAATCCGCGGGTGCGGGATGACCAGGTCCTTACGGTTAATGATCTTATCCCCGTAAAAAAGGATGTCCAGGTCTATTGTCCTGGGGCCCCAGCGCACGCTTTCGACCCGGCCTAATTCTTTCTCTATTTTCTTTAATTCGCGCAGCAGTTTAAGCGGAGGTATTTTTGTGTTGATCTTTAAAGCGGCGTTAAGGAATTTGCCCTGTTTGTCCGGGCCTCCTTGCGGAAGGGTCTGGATGATACTGGATACTTTGATGATCTGGGTATCTTTCAAGGCTTTAATCTTCTGCAGGGCTTTTAATATGTTCTGCCTGCGGTTGCCTAAGTTTGAGCCTATGCCTAAATAACAAACAGCCATTACAATATTTTTTTCAGGCGGACAATCGCCTCCTGTATGCGTTCCTTCGGCACGGTCAGGGCCATGCGGATATAACCCTGGCCGTATTTTCCAAAACCTACGCCCGGGGTGACCACGATATCCGTTTTCTCAAGCAATAAAGCTGAAAATTTCATCGCATCATTATTCTTAGGGACTTTAATCCAGACGTAAAAAGTGGCTTTGGGCGGATTAACATTAAAGCCCAGGGAATTCAACCCGCCAACCAGCGCGTCCCTTCTTTCCTGGTAAATCCTGCGCATCTGCTCCACATGCTCTTGAGGCCCGGATAAAGCCGCGATACCGGCCAACTGGACGGCGGAGAATATCCCGGAATCGATATTTGATTTAACTTTTGCCAGGGCTGCGATCAACCCGGCGCTGCCGCAAGCCCAGCCAATGCGCCAGCCGGTCATGTTATAAGTTTTAGAAAGAGAATGGAATTCTATCCCGATATCTTTTGAGCCTTCGGTCTCAAGAAAGCTTGCCGGCCTATAACCGTCGTAAGCCATCTCCGAATAAGCCAGGTCAGAAATAACGATGGTTTTATTCTTAACTGCAAAATCCGCGACCTTGCGGTAAAAATCATTTTCCGCGGTTGCCGAAGTCGGGTTATTGGGATAATTGACGTAAAGCAATCTTGCTTTTTTACGGATACCGGCAGGGATTTTCTTTAGGTCCGGCAGGAATGCGTTATCTTCAAGAAGCGGCATAAGATGGAGGTTGCCGCCGGCCAATATCGTACCCCCTTTATAAGGAGGGTAACAGGGGTCGGGAATCAGCGAATAATCCCCGGGGTTCAAAAAGGCCAGGGGGAAATGCGCAATGCCTTCTTTGGAGCCGATCAAAGGCAGGATTTCGGTGGCAGGGTCTAATTTTACGTTAAAACGTTTTTTATACCAATCGGCAATAGCCTGGCGCAAAGCAGGCATGCCCTGGTCCAGCGCATAGCGGTGGTTTGCCGCATCCTGCACCGCCTGATAAAGCGCCTCAATTATATGCCGTGGGGTGGGCTGGTCAGGGTCGCCTACCCCCAGATCAATGATGTCCCGTCCTTCGCTGCGCGCTTTTCTTTTGGCTTTGTCAATCTCCACGAATAAATACGGCGGAAGGCTCTGGATTTTTTTAGATAATTTAAACATATTAGTTTAGAGTCAACGAACTTTAGAGCTTACGAACTAACGAACCAGCGAACTATTTTAAAACGTCCTGCATGGAATATAAGCCCGGGTTTTTCTGGGCAGCTATCCATTTGGCAGCTTTTAAAGCGCCCAAAGCGAACAGGTCCCGGGAATGAGCCTGGTGTTTTACTTCTATGCGCTCGGAATTCCCGCAAAAGATCACGGTGTGGTCACCCACGATATCGCCCAGCCTTATGGAATGAGCAGGGACTTCTCTTCTTGTGGCCTCGGATAAAACT
>JAQTNM010000118.1 GCA_028713875.1 Candidatus Omnitrophota bacterium
TGCAACCTAAGAAAAAAGAAGTTTGAGCTGGCGCTCATACTTCATCCTACCAACCGCGTGCGCCTGGTGACTTTCTTTGCCAGGATACCCAAAAGAGTAGGTTATGACCGTAAGCTGGGTTTTTTGCTTACCGACAAAGTAAAGCACGCCAAGCATCTGGGAGAGAAGCATGAGCTGGAATATAACCTGGACCTGGTAAGGTATTTAGGCATTGAGCCGCAGGATACAACCCTGTTTATGCCAATAAGACAGGAATCGGAAAAATGGGCGGATGAGCTGTTTAAAAAGGAAGGCATCAAAGAAGGGGATAAATTGCTTGCCCTGCATCCGGGCGCAAGCTGCCCTTCCAAAATCTGGCCTCACGATAGATTCGCGCAGACCGCAGACAGCTTGGCTGAAAAATACGGGTTTAAAGTTATCGTTGTAGCCGGCCCCAAGGACATTAAGCTTGCTCAGAATACAATTAAACATATGCGGCAGCAGGCAATTGACCTGGCAGCCAAAACCTCGATCAGCCAGTTGGCCAGCATATTAAAAAGATGTTCTTTATTCATCTCTAATGATTCCGGGCCGGTGCATATGGCTTCGGCTTTAAACACTCCGGTCATCTCCATATTCGGCCGCAACCAGGCGGGGTTAAGTCCGAAGCGCTGGGGGCCTACGGGTAAACGCAGCCGCATATTGCACAAAGAAGTAGGCTGTATAGAATGTATAGCCCATAATTGCGTCAAGGATTTTATCTGCCTGAAAGCCATCACTGTTGAAGATGTCGTCAAAGTCGCCGAAGAAATTTTGACAAACCAATAGTTGTCTACGATATTTTAGGGTCTTGCTTCCGGCTGCTGAAAATTTTTGCCGTCGGCTACGGCTTACTTCCTCGTTCCGGGTAGCCTGTATCGGATTAGCGTCCTTCACTCGTCGTAAATCCTTGCCGACCTTTGCCAAAAATTTTCTTATGCAGCCTCCAGCAACAACCCTAAAATTGCATATTCACACTTTCGGTTGCCAGAGGAATGCACATGATGTGAATAACGAGCACAGCTTGTCTCGGAGGGAGCGTAAGGCGCGCAGGGGCAAGATTATGAGGCGAGACTTCTCCGTAAATAGCATCTTTGCTAGCCACTAGGATAATAACTGAAGGGGTTGGGGGTGCTTATAGGTGAAGAGACAGGTGGGCGAGTTATTATAATCGTGCAGAGGATAAAAGAAGGAGGTAGCTAAGTATGAGAAGAATAATCCTGGTGTCTATCGCCTTGATATTCTTATCAAATTTTAGTTTTGCGGAGAATAATCCTTCTTTGGATAAAGCGTGTTTTAGTCTGGAAGGCGCCTCTGGTGAAACCACAAAAGTAATGGAAGCTGTTTTCAATCAACTCAAATCTGCGGGGACTTTGCCTGCGGGCTTTCCGGTATATAGCAAAACAGAAATAGTAGGTGAATTTACAAAGCCGCATACAATCAAGGCGGTTCCTGTTATCTCCGTTAAATTAGCTGATTCTATTTTAATTAGCAAAGGCAAGTTTATAACCTTTGCAGTATGGGGATTAAATACCAGGCCGGCACCTTATACGGATTTCATTTATCTATTAAAAGAAAAAGACGAATATGCCATCGAAAACGGGCTTGAAGGATTCAAGCAGTATAAATACATTGAAGTATGCTATGCAAATTTAATGCCTGTAACAAAGGAAGGGTTTTATGGTGGAGATTTCTCGGAAGCAGATAAAATTATAACTTTGGTCCGCCAAGGGTTATTGCAAACCGGATGCAGGAAAATAGAATGTCCTTAACAAATATAAGGAGAATTTATGGTAAAAATCAATCCTGAAATTATAACTACAAAAAAAGGCGTGGTTGAGTTTGACATAACAAAAGGGGAGCTTCCTGTTGTCTTGAGCGTGCATGGAGGGTTGGGAGGCGCGGATCAGGCCCGCGTAATGGTATCTTGGTTAGACAGTGATAAATATAGATTACTATGCCCTTCAAGACCGGGTTATCTGGGGACGCCGCTTGAGAGCGGTGCGACAATCGAGGAGCAGGCAGATTTATTTGCTGCTTTGCTGGATGAGCTTAAGATAGATAAAGTCGCCTGCATATCAGCTTCCGCAGGCGGGCCTCCGTCTTACATGTTTGCTATCCGTCATCCCGATAGAGTGTGGGCGCTTATAGCCATTGACAGCGTAAGCGGTTATTACGATATGCCGGAGACGGCGGGCGCGCTGACACAGCTTTTGTTCCTCAGCCCCCTGGGCCAGAAAATAAATAAGATGCTGGAAGAGAAGAGGCCGGATTTATTCCTGCAGCAGTTATATCAGGCTGAAGCCTACTTTACGAAAGGACAGCTTAAAAGACACGTAGATTTCGCTCTGAAATCACCGGGCGGACTGGATTTCGTAAAGGCGTTTATGGATACGATGTATCCGTATGACAGGCGCAAGCTAGGCACTGAAAACGACATGCAGCAATATAGAAAGTTGACTCATCTTCCGGTTGAAAAAATAAGCTGCCCCAGTTTAATCATACACGGCACCCACGATGCCGACGTAAAATTCTACGACGGGGTTTACGCGTACGAGCATATCCCGCATGCCGAGCGTTATTGGATAGAAGAAGGTTCTCATCTGGGTTTCTGGTTAAGCCCCCGGACGCAAGCTAGCCAGGAAATTGCGCACCAGTTCCTGGATAAGAATGCAGGGGGACAATGAAGCCGAAATATATGGTTGATTTAACGTAGATTTATGATAAAATTATAAGTTCTGATGATAAACATACATAAGGTAAAAACATACTCTATAAAGAAACGCCATAGCAAGGTAGAGATCGGGGACTTTGCCAGGGTTCCCGTGAAAAGGACAAGCTTTGCCCGTTTCTATAAATCTTTGCCTAATATATTGAAGGTAAAGGATTTTAACGCGGTAGTTGAAGCCATTGTTAAGGCGCATAAGAAGAAAAAAGCCGTGATCTTCATGTGCGGGGCGCACGTGATAAAATGCGGGCTTAATCCGGTTTTGATCGAGTTGTTGAAGAAAAAGGTCATCACCTGCATTGCCTTAAACGGCGCCTGCGCCATTCACGATTTTGAGATCGCTTTCCAGGGCAGGACTTCCGAAGACGTTGCCGAAAATCTTAAAGACGGCAAATTCGGCATGGCTAAGGAAACCGCGGATTTTATCAATACTGCCGTAAACGAAGGTGTGCTTGAGGGGATGGGGTTCGGCCAGTCCCTGGCTGAAAGAATCAGTAAGGCAAAATTACCATATAAGAATTTAAGCCTGATTTATAATGCCTATAAATATAAAGTCCCGGTTTGCGTGCATGTGGCTATCGGCACGGATATCATCCATCAGCATTCTTCTTTTAACGGAAGCCGCGCCGGAGAGGGGTCTTTGCGCGACTTTTATCAGCTGACCGAGAGTATCCGGGGCTTAAACAACGGCGGAGTAGTGCTTAATTTCGGCTCGGCAGTAATATTACCCGAAGTATTTTTAAAGGCGCTGAATTTAGCGCGCAATTTAGGTTTTAAAGTTAAGGATTTTACCAGCGCCACCTTTGATATGATTTATAACTACCGTCCGGCGCAGAATGTAGTAACCCGCCCGGTTGAGCCGGGAGGAAAGGGTTTTTACATTATCGGTCATCATGAGATCATGCTGCCGCTTCTTGCCCAGGCGGTTTTAGAGAAGATATGAAGAAATTAAAAAATATAATCAGCCGTTTTAATAAGGCGAAAATACTGGTTATCGGAGACCTGATCCTGGACGAATACATCTGGGGCCAGGTGGAGCGGATTTCTCCCGAGGCGCCGGTGCCGGTAGTCTGGGCGGACAGGCGTACCTACGTTCCCGGAGGCGCAGCTAACGTAGCCAGCAATATCCGCGGCCTGGATGCCAAGGTCTGCCTCCTGGGCGCGGTGGGCAGCGACGCAAATGCCAAGACGCTTTTATCAGAGCTTAAAAAAAGAGGGATAGGCACCGCCGGTATATTTGTTGAGCCGAAAAGGCATACCACGGTCAAAACACGCGTTATCGCCGGTCACCAGCAGATGGTCAGGGTGGACTGGGAACACACGCATGCGCTTACCGCAAAGCTGAATTCCGGCATCATCAGCTTCATTAGAAGAAATCTGGACAACTTTGACGCGGTGATAATAGAAGATTACGGCAAGGGCGTAGTCAATAGCAGCCTTCTTGAAGAAGTTATACGCCTGTCTCATAAAGACAAAAAGGTCGTTACCGTTGATCCGAAAGAAGAAAACTTCCAGTATTACCGCGGCGTAACTTCCATCACGCCTAACCGCAAAGAGCTGGAAAATGCGATCAGGAATCTGCGGATAAAGGATAAAACCAATAGTTTTCACGTCCATGACGACCGTCTGGATACGGATAAGGATATTGATCTGGCGGCAAGCCAGATCGTAAAATATTTGAACCTTGGGTCAATGCTGGTTACGCTGGGCGAGAACGGCATGCGCCTGTTTGAAAAAAGCGGACGCACCACGCATATACCCACCGTGGCCCAGGAAGTTTTTGACGTTTCCGGAGCAGGTGATACGGTTATTGCGACTTTTACCCTGTCCCTTTCCTGCGATGCCACCAGCCTTGAGGCAGCGCACATCGCCAATTTCGCCGCCGGCATCGTGGTAAGCAAGTTAGGCACGGCAGTGACCTCCAGGAAAGAATTATCGGAAAGGATAGCGTTGGACAAATGGATGTTATCGGCGTAATACCGGCAAGGTATTCATCAACCCGCTTTGAAGGCAAGGTGCTTGTCCAGATAATGGGCAAGCCGATGATCCGGCACGTCTGGGAACGGGCAAAGCAAGCCAGGATCCTTGACGACCTGTTCATTGCCTGCGACGACGAAAGGGTATCGGAGGCTTGTTCCGGATTCGGGGCAAAGGTTGTTTTTACTTCCAAGGGTCACCTTTCCGGGACCGACAGGATCATTGAGGTAGTCAACCCCCTGGATGTTAAAGTGATAGTAAATATCCAGGGCGATGAGCCGCTGATCCATCCGATGATGATCGATATGGCAGCCCAGGCCTTACTGGACGATAAGGCCGTTTCCATGTCCACGATAATGAAACAGATAGAAGATATCCACGAAATAAATAATCCGGATGTAGTCAAGGTGGTGGCGGATAAGAATAATTTCGCCCTTTATTTTTCCAGAGCGGCCATTCCTTTC
>JAQTNM010000119.1 GCA_028713875.1 Candidatus Omnitrophota bacterium
GTTTACGCCCTTGACTTCATTAATGATGCGGTTGGAGATACGCCCTAATATATCGTAGGGCAGCTTTGCCCAGTCTGCGGTCATCCCGTCAAGGCTGGTTACGCAGCGCAGGGCCACGGCATTCTCATATGTGCGCTCATCGCCCATTACCCCTACGCTTTTTACGGGCAGAAGCACCGCAAAAGACTGCCAGACCTGATCATAAAGATTGGCAGCGGTTATTTCTTCAATCACCCTGCGGTCAACCTCCCGTAGTATATTCAGGCGCTCAGGGGTTACTTCGCCGATAATTCTTATCGCTAATCCCGGGCCGGGAAAAGGCTGGCGATAGATTATTGCCTCAGGCAAACTTAATTCCCTGCCTATCTGGCGCACCTCGTCTTTGAATAATTCCCTTAACGGCTCAAGTAATTTTAATTTCATCTGCGCAGGCAAACCCCCTACGTTATGGTGGCTTTTGATGCGGCTGCTCGGGGCTCCCGTGGGAGATATGGATTCAATCACGTCCGGATAAAGGGTGCCTTGAGCCAGATACTTGACGCCTTTTACTTTAGCCGCCTCTTCTTCAAAGATGCGCACAAATTCCTCTCCGATTATTTTTCTCTTCTGCTCCGGGTCAGTGACTCCCGCAAGGCGCGTTAAGAAACGCTTGCTTTTATCCACGTAATCAAGATTGAGGTGGAACATCCCGCGGAATACTCTCTTGACTTGCTCCGGCTCATCTTTCCTTAACAGGCCGTTATTGATGAAAATACACCTTAGGTTCTTGCCTATCGCTTTATGGACGAGAAGCGCAGCTACCGAAGAATCCACCCCGCCGCTTAAGCCCAGGACGACCTTGTCCTTGCCCACGCCCTTTTTTATATTTTCAATGCTTTCCCGTACGAACGACTGCATAGTCCAGCGGCCAAGGCAGCCGCAGACTTTAAATAAAAAGTTAGCCAGTATCTGGCTGCCCTTTTCAGTGTGGGTTACTTCCGGGTGGAACTGTACCCCGTAGATTTTCCTGTTCGGGTTGGCAATAGCGGTAACCGGGGCATTTAAGGTGTGGGCGATAACATGGAAGCCGGAAGGCATTTTTTTCACCAGGTCCCCGTGGCTGGCCCAACAGGTAAAATTTCCCGGCAGGTGAGTAAATAAATTCCGGTTATCATCAATAAATAATTCCACTTTACCGTATTCGCGCTCTTTGCTGTGCGTAACCCTGCCGCCGAGCATTTCGGCAATGCACTGCATGCCGTAACATATTCCCAGTATAGGAACACCCAATTTAAAAATGCCTTTATCAGGATAAGGGCTTTTTTTCTGGGTAACTGAAGCCGGGCCCCCGGAGAGTATTAATCCCTTGGGGTTCATCCCTGCTATTTCTTTGGCCGCAGTATTGTAAGGCACGATTTTTGAAAATACCTTATTCTCTCTGACCCTGCGGGCAATCAACTGGGTATACTGTGAGCCGAAATCCAGGATAATTATGGTTTGTCTTGTCATTTTCCCATCCCCACGCGTTGTCCGACTTGAAAAATTTTACCTTCGGTCTGTATGGAAGGCGCAATAATGACCTCAACATCGTGCATTTCTTTGATGTTGGCTGCGCCCAGAGACCCCATTGAAGTCTTTAAAGCGCCCATTAGGTTCTGTGAGCCGTCGTCCACCTTGGCCGGACCAAACAGTATTTCCTTGAGAGATCCGGTTGTGCCCACGTATATGCGGGTTCCCCTGGGCAGGTTGACGTGAGAGGTGGCCATGCCCCAGTGATAACCCCTGCCTGGGGCTTCTTTTGCCCGGGCGAAACTTGAGCCGATCATTACCGCATCTGCCCCTGCGGCAAAGGCTTTACAGATGTCGCCGCCGCGGTTCATCCCGCCGTCAGTAATAATAGAGACATACTTGCCGGTCCTTTTATAATGATAATCCCTGGCAGCGGCCGCATCAACCGTAGCCGTAACCTGAGGCACTCCTATTCCCAGCACTCCACGGGTGGTACAGGCCGCGCCCGGACCTATGCCGATCAAAAGCCCGGATGCGCCGGCTTGCATGAGCTCTAATGTCGTTTCGTAGGTTACGCAGTTGCCGATAATCACCGGGATTTTGGTATTTTTACAGAATTTTGATAAGTCCAGGCTTTTGTATGCCTTGGCAATGTGCCTTATAGTAGTGACGGTTGATTGTATGACAAAGATGTCCGCTCCGCTGGCAACAGCGATACGGGCGTATTTCTCGGCGTAAGCCGGTATGCAACTGACTACGGCTGTGCCCTTTTTGCGCTTGATCTCGGTTATTCTCCTGGCGATAAGTTTTTCTTTGATGGAGGTGGTGTATACGGACTGGATTAATTCCGTGGCTTCCTGTGGAGAGGCGTGGGCGATTTTTTCCAGGACTATATCGGGATTTTCATAACGCGCCTGGATGCCGTCAAGATTCAATACGGCAATGCCTCCGAGCCTGGACATCTCTACCGCAAAGCGCACATCCACTACTCCGTCCATGGCTGCGGCCAAAATGGGGACTTTTAATCTTTTGCCGCCTATTTCACAAGCGGTATCTACCTCGTTAGGATTTATAGTCTTGTCTCCGGGCACCAGCGCCACTTCATCAAAACCATAACACCTGCGTGCCCTGCGATTTATACCTATCCATTCCGCCATGCTTAGTCCCCTTTCCTGTAATATATCTTATTATTTATCAATGAGTTATGACAATTTACGCCTTCGGGCGAGGAAAAACTAAAATTGATGAAAAATTTTACACCCATATCGCAGCTTTGTCAACGAATATTTTTCAGCGAAACTCCCCCATCTGTCTCTTCGTTCGCTTCCGGTGCTCGGGGCTAATCGGCTCAACTTCTCCTATGGGCACCCCCAACCCCTTTATCTAATACAAAAGTGGCTCGTGCTTCTGCAACTCACGGAGAAGTATCGCCTCATATTCTCGCCCCTGCGCTCCTTATGCTCTCTCCGAGACAGCTGTGTGAGTTTTAAATATTGACAATAAAGTTGCAGGCGGTAAAATGTAATTCAATAAGGAGAATTAAGCTAAAGATGAAAAAAGGTTTTACCCTCTTAGAGCTAATCGTAGTTATCGTCATCTTAGGGATCCTGGCCACCCTGGGTTTTACGCAATACAGCAAGGTAGTGGAAAGTAGCCGTCTTGCCGAAGCTAAAACAATTATAGGCTCTATGCGGCAGCTTGCTACAGAATATTATTTTAAGAATGGTTCTCTGACTGGCATTGGGTTCGGTGACTTGGGGTGCGTGCCTGGATGCTCTTCCACTAGTTACTATAGGTGCGCAACGGGAACCATTACCTCAGAATATTTAATGCTGGATGCTGTCAGATGTACCAGCGGAGGGAAGAATCCGAATGCTTCCAGGGGTTATTTTGTCTACATACCGTACTATCCGAGCACAGGCGAAGGTACCTGGCATTGTCAGTATACCGATGACAATTCATCATGCTTTGGCATGCCACAATAGGTTTTAAAAAAAGTTGTATAAAAAATGAAAAAAGCCTTCACTCTTTTAGAATTGATAGTCGTCATCATCATCTTAGGCATCCTTGCCACCTTGGGATTTACCCAATACACAAAATTGGTGGAAAATATGCGCGGTGCTGAGGCAAAGGCGAACATAGGATCTATCCGTAAACTTTATGTGGCATATTACCTTGAACACGGCACTAACGGTAGCATGACTAGCAGTGATCTTAGTATAGGCAGCGACTATCCTGGTTCCTGTGTGTCTACCAATTATTTTTATTACTACTGGTGGGCCAATTCTTCTTCGCAGATTGGGATCGGAGCTGTCAGATGCACCAGCGCAGGAAAGCCGCCTAATGGAACTCATGCTTTTACCTGGGTACATCATGTTGACGCATCTACGGGAGCGGCTGATTGGGGATGTTCGGAGAACGGTGCCTATTCTTGGTTAACTTCTAACCCCGGCTCCTGTCCTACTTATTAAAATGAGCATGGAAAAAGCTTTTACGCTGCTTGAGTTAATCGTAGTCATCGTGATCCTGGGCATCCTGGCCACGTTAGGATATAGCCAATATACCAAAATAGTAGAGCAAGGCCGCGGCGCCGAAGTAAGAGGCGTATTAGGGCAAATTCGTAAGTTTGCGATTGCTTATAGGCTGGAAAAAGGCACCACAACCGGAATACAAGATAGTGACGTTAACATAGGTACTAACCCTGATCAAATTCCTCATGACTGCGTGAGTTCAAATTATTTTCACTATTGGGTAGATAGTGGTTGGTTTTCTGATCCTTATATTAGATTTTATGCGGCCAGATGTACTTCAGGAGGCAAGCCGCCGCAATCATCTTGTTCTAGCGAGTGCCGGTACATTTATTACGAAGATCTAACCACGGGATGGAAGTCTTCATGGTTTCAGGCAGGATCTGCTGACTGTTGTCCGTCCGCTTCCACCTATTTCCCGCCCTAATTCACGGTTTTATCCAGAAGCAACGCAATTCATTTGAGCGAGTATAATGCGAGATGGGGGGTCGTTTATGTTTAAATTTTAGGCTTCTTGGCTGGAGCACGCATTAGAAAATTTTCGGCAAAGGTGTGCAAGGGGTTACGACGAGCGCAGGACGCTATATACGGGCAGCCTATCCGGAGCGAGGAGTAAACCGCAGCACACGGCGAAAAATTTAGAGCGGTGCGGAAGCCAAAAGCCTAAAATAGTTGTTATATAAACAAAAAGAGCGAGGCTTAAAAAGCCTCGCTCTTTTCTTATTCGGGGATTATGGAGCTTAATATCCTCCCATGCCGCCCATACCTCCCATTCCTCCCGGAGGCATTGCCGGCATTTTGTCTTCTTTTTCGGGTTTATCCGTAACAATTGCTTCGGTAGTCAGTAAGAGTGAAGCAATGCTTGAAGCATTCTGCAGGGCAGTGCGGGTTACCTTTGTCGGGTCAATGACACCCGCCTCGATCATATCTACATATGAATCTTGGCTTACGTCATATCCGATGTTGGTTTTTTCCTGCCTTACTTTCTGCACTACGACAGAGCCTTCCTGGCCGGCGTTTCCGGCTAACTGCCTCAATGGCTCTTCCAGAGCGCGTTTAACAATATCTGCGCCTATTTTTTCATCGCCTTCAAGCTTCAGTTTATCCAACGCCGGGACACTGCGGATCAAGG
>JAQTNM010000120.1 GCA_028713875.1 Candidatus Omnitrophota bacterium
ATCCTCAATGTGGCCTTATAAAAAGCAAGCCAGAGTATATCGTTTTTATTGACCGTTTCATTGACGCGGCAAAGCAAGCCTGCCTGGCTTATATTTGAAGTATACCCTTGGAGGATGCGCGAAATTGTATCCGGTTTGCATACCTTGCAAGCCAGGGGCGCTATATACTCAAGCCTTAGAAATTCTCTTCTTTCAGGGCCCCGATAGTTTTCTTCCATTATGCCAATTTAAGGTTCTGTTTATTGGTGCGCATCTTTGCCAGATCCCAGCTGTAATCATAAAGATGCAAACCCTTACTTACCGCGATGATCTCTCCGTCATCCACGCCTATTTCTTCTGCCATATACTGCTTTACCAGCTGCAGCCCGCCCAGGTTAGAGGGGAACCCTCCCCACAGGTCCCAGGAGCGGAAATATAAGACGAAATGCAGCTTGCCGTAGCGTATCCTGGTATCTATGATGCGCAGGCACGGAGGGTCGGCTAGCTTAATGTCCGAAGGCATGCCGATTTCCATAGTCGCCTGGTTGGTGCCGTACCCCTTTTCCTTGTACATCCTGATTACCTCTTCGATCTGATTGACATTAAGAGGTATGTCTTTAAACATCTCTTTCCCTTCAACATTCTGTTTTATCTTGACCTTGGGATCAACCAGCCTCTCTCCGTATGTGTAATCTTCGGTTTCTGTCTTTGAGCCGGTCATCAGATAACTCAAATATCCCTGTATGTAATCCATATCCGTGGGCGCGGGTATGCTCATGCCTTCCGGGATTATCGGGATGATCTGGTGCGAGGGTTTTCTTACGCGCACGGTAACGAAATCAAATTCCAGCCTTTTCTGGCCTTCATAACTTCCCCTGTTAATGGTATAGATATGCCCTTTTTCCAGTATCTGGCTTAAGGTCTGAAACCAGGCATCATCCAGATCAAAGGTGTCTATAAAAACCGGCTCTAAAAATTTCCGTTCCATATTTTACCGTGGCCCTTTGATTACAGTTACCCCGGCCGCCTCACCTTCTCGGCGGCGGCGCTAAACTGTCCCGACTTCTTCTTCGGGGCAGCGACCCCCTCGGTTCGATTTCTGGAGCGGGTGAACGGAATCGAACCGTCATATATAGCTTGGAAGGCTATTGTTCTGCCATTGAACTACACCCGCGTCGTTAAATATGGTATGCGTTACTCGAAAAATTATGGTGGGCAGGATAGGATTCGAACCTATGAAGCACAAGTGCAGCAGATTTCAAGTGCCCTCAAGTTACCTTGAGGCTTGGACTATCTCATTACCTTAGCGATTAGCTTTAGGTAGTAGGTACTTAGTCTCTGCACCTTCCCGTTAAAGAAAATTTCAACGGGCTTGGCTCAGGATTGCCCTTAATCCATTTAGATCAAGGGGTTCCCTGAATTCACCTACTTTTCCATCATGCCTTTCGGCATGACGCTGCTTTTACACAGTCTGCCCCCTTTGGCCACTTGGGTACCTGCCCTTAAATCTCGACAAAAGCTGGCGGCCCGAATTGAACGGGCGACCTCCTCATTACAAGTGAGGAGCTCTACCAACTGAGCTACGCCAGCGAATCTATTTTTCAAGTAAATCAAATCTTGATTCATATCCCCACGGCACAAGAACATTAAATCCGTTTTGTTTAAGCAAATAAGTAACAAAGGCCTCTGCGATGTCGCCTTTTTGTTTTGTAACGGCCATTTTAACTACTCTTCTTTATCGCCGCGGGTATCTCCTCTATTATATCCGAAGCGATCATGCCCAGTTGCGTTTTTTTCTTAGCCGCTAAATCACCGGCTAAACCGTGTAAATAGACCGCGTATTTTGCCGCATTAAACGCATCCAGGCCTTGCCCTAAAAATGCCGCGATCATGCCGCTTAAAACATCGCCGCTGCCTGCCGTGCTCATTCCGGGATTGCCGGTATGGTTCGTATAAACATTACCCTTGGGATCACAAACTTCAGTATGCCGGCCTTTCAATACAACCGCAACATTATAGTCTTTGGCAAATTTTTTGGCAATATTTTTTCTATCCCTCTGGATCTTCTCTACGCTTAATCCACACAGCCTGCCCATCTCAGCCGGATGAGGAGTCAATATGACATCGGGCTTACCTTTCCGTTTATTTTTCAGGATATCCAGGCGCCCGGCTAAAGCATTAAGACCGTCCGCATCGATAACCATAGGAATGCCTGCCGCAGATATCACCCTGCGTACCAACCCGCGGGTATAGCTGTTCCTGCCCAGGCCAGGCCCGACGACCAGCACAGCCGCGCTTTTCATAAAAGTCATTATTTTTTTATAGGCGGCCGGCCCCAAGGTCAGTTCCTTTGTTTGCTCAAGCGGCAAGGTCATAACTTCCGGGGGTTTTATTTTTATCACCGCGTTATTTATTATTCCGGGGATGCCCAGCGTAACCATGCCCGCACCCGAGCGCATGGCAGCCCCCGCGCATAAAACTGCGGCTCCCGAGAATCTCGCTGAGCCGGCTAAAATAAAGATGTGTCCGAAATCACCCTTGTGGCTATCTGCTTTTCTGCGTAATAATCGCGTTGGCAACCGCATAATTTTTTACATGAGAAATCGATACATGCACTTCGATATTTTTCCCCTTGCCGTTTAATATAACGCAGGCGGGCTTGCCGTCACTGTCGTTTAAGATTTCAACGTCCTTCCAGCTCAAATTTTTATTACCCAGCGCTTTAAATACGGCTTCTTTTGCCGCGAATCTTCCGGCCAAATGCTGATACAGGCTGCCCCGGGTCTTGGCATTCTCCAGTTCCCGTACGGTAAATACCCGGTTTATGAATTCATCGCCCCATTTTTCAGCTGCCTGGCGCAGGCGCCTTACCTCTGTTATGTCTACGCCCGTTCCTATGATCATTTCCTGTCTATTAATTCCCTCATTTGCCTTACCGCTGTTTCCAGTCCTGCGATTGCCGCGCGGCAGACTATGGAATAGCCGATATTCAGTTCTTCTATGCCTTTTATGCCGGCGATCGCGGAAACATTATGATAATCAAGACCGTGTCCGGCAAAAACCCTTAAACCCTTCTGTTTTGAAAAATGCGCCGCATCCTTTAATTCTTTGAAATATTTATTTTGCTGCAAGGCATTCTTGGCTTGCGCGTACCTTCCGGTATGGAGTTCAATCATTCTTACCCCTATCTTTAGCGCCGCGGCGATTTGTTTTTTATCCGGATCAATGAACAGGCTTACCGGTATGCCGTTCTGTTTTAACTTTTTTACCGCCTCTTTTATCCTGCCGAAATTCTTCACCACATCCAATCCGCCTTCGGTTGTCAGCTCCTGCCTTCTTTCGGGGACAAGCGTGGCTTGATCAGGGTGCGCCTGGCAGGCGATTTTTAAGATATCCGGGGCGATGGACATCTCAAGGTTCAATTTAGTGCGGATGACTTTCCTTAAAAGAAAAAGGTCTCTTTCTTTGATATGCCTGCGGTCCTCGCGTAAATGCACAACAATGCTATCTGCCCCGCTTGACTCGCAGATCAAGGCGGCCATTACCGGCTCAGGCTCAATGCCGCCCCTGACCTGGCGTAACGTCGCTATGTGGTCAATATTTACGCCTAATTCCATATCGTATCGCTAATTAAAACGGTTTAGCTCGCCCTTGACATAAAACCAGACCATAACCGAAAGCACCAGCGCGATAAGCTTAAGCCAGGGATGGTTGGTGACCCAGTGAGTTATTCTACCCGTAATGCTGATTTTCTTTTTAGCCATTTTAGGTCTTTATTTGAAGGATATCTTTTATCCTGAACAGTATTTCTTCTCCCGATAAGTCTTTATACAGCCTGCTGCGGTAAACCAGGGATATATCCTGCCTTTCTTCGGAAACAACAATGATTATGGCGTCGGTTTCCTGGCTTAATCCCAGAGCCGCCCTGTGTCTGGTGCCGAATACACGGCTTAAGCCCTGGCTCTCGCTAAGCGGGAATAAGCATCCGGCTGCGGCAATGCGGCCGTGCTGGATGACCAGCCCTCCGTCATGCAAAAGGCTGTTGCGTATGAATATGTTTTCAATCAATTCGCTTGAGACCCGGCCGTCAATAGGCACCCCGTTGGCTATATATGTATTCAGGGAATCATTTTTTTCAATGGCGATTAACGCGCCTTCTTTATTCCTGCAAAGGTCTTCGGCAGCTTTGACTATCTGTTGCAGTATCTGTTCTATGTCTTCTTTTCTCAAAGGTTGAGCGAAGAGATGGCCCTGCCCTAAGCGGCTTAAGCCTTGTCTGATCTCGGGATGAAAAACGATAAGGATAGCGATGACCGATATGCCGAACAATTTGGTCAGCAGCCAATCCAGTATCGTTAAATTCAGCTTCTGAAAGACAAAAAAAGCGACCAGGACGATAATTATGCCCCGCATCGCTGCCAGCGCGCGCGTCCCTTCAAAGAAAAGTATGATGTGGTAAATTACAAGCCAAAGTATGGATATTTCCAGCAGCGGTTTCCAGATAAGAAAATAATCAGCTAAATTCATATTTTTTTATGGTATCAAAAACTTTGAGGGCTTCCTTCGCAGCCCTTACGTCATGGACCCTTAGGAGGTTGGCGCCGTTTTCTGCGGCTAAGATACACGCTGAAACCGTGCCAAAAAGCCGTTCTCCAGGGTCTGCCTGTAGTATTTTTCCCAGGAATGATTTTCGGGAAACCCCGATGCATATGGGTTTACCCAGGACGCGGAATTCACCAAGTTTCTTCAGGATCTCTAAATTATGCTCATAAGTCTTGCCGAAGCCGATGCCCGGGTCAATGATAATTTTTTTCTGCTCTATGCCGGCATCCAAAGCCAGCTTTATCGAATTATCCAAATAAGTTATAATATCGTCAATCAGAGATTCGTAACGGGGATTGATATGCATGGTTTTTGGCAGACCCCGCATATGCATGATAATTACCCCGGCCTTATATCGCGCTGTAAGTTTTGCCATTTTTTTGTTTCTTAGCCCGGTTATATCATTGACCATGAGCGCGCCGTTATCCAAGGCCTGCCTTGCCACTTCAGGCTTACGCGTATCTACGGATATCGGGACCTTTATCTTTTTCGCCAGGGCCCTGACTGCGGGTATCGTTCTCCTTAATTCTTCATCCAAAGATACAGGCTCTGCCCCTGGACGGCT
>JAQTNM010000121.1 GCA_028713875.1 Candidatus Omnitrophota bacterium
GATTATCTCCCGAATACTTCTTTGAAGATCGCGTCGGAAATATTGCCGGCCAGCAGCCTGTTGCCTTTATCAGTACAATGCCCGAAGTCTCCTCCAAACATATCTCTAAAGTAGACCCGGTAGCCTTCTTTTTGTACAGCCTCCTTAAAAATTTTTTCATTATCTACAAAAATAATACCGGAGGCATCATCTTCAAAAATCTTCATCAAAGGGGCGATGCTGCGCATCGGGTATTGCACGCAAATAAGCTTTACGTTCCGTTTATCCAGGATCTTTCTAAGCCTATGGTAGTTGCTGGCCGTAACAGGGTTAAATCCGCCCGTCCGCAATTCATAGGCCTTACGGTAATACTCATTTGCAAGGGCCTCTTGGCCTTCCTCCTGATACAACAAGGCCAATGAACCATACATCCTGTCATCATTGGGATTAAGGGCGATGCCTTGCTTGAAGAGCTCTTCGGCCAAAGAGTATTTGCCTTGTAATTGATACAACCTGCCCAAATCAGCGTAACATATCGGATTTCCGGGATCAGCTGCAATTCCTTGTTTAAATGTCTCTTCAGCCAGAGAGTATTTGCCTTCGGCCTTGTACCTCCTGCCCAAATCAGCGTAACATATCGGATTTCCGGGATCAGCTGCAATTCCTTGTTTAAGCGCTTCTTTGGCCAGGGAGTATTTGCCCTGCAATATGTAAGCTTCGCCAAGGCCAACATAAAAGCGGGAATCATTAGGGTTAAGGGCAATGCCTTGCCTGAGTGTTTCTTCAGCCAGAGAGTATTTGCCCTGTAACAGATACGTTTCGCCAAGGTCAGCATAATAATCAGGCCCCCTGCCGGGGGCTGCTGCATATTTCTCTGAATTATCCCGCAGGGCAGACGACTCCCGGCAGGAAATACGCGCATATGTTTGCCTGTGGCTTGAGTGCATTGTTTGATACTTGGCATTAATATGCAGCCAAATGAGCCTGGCAAGCTTATATACCTTAAGTGACCGCATGAAAAGGATGGTTTTAGAGAAGGTTTCCGGTTCAAAAGGCATATGCGCTGCTCCGTCATTTATCCCCATCATAGCAACAACCATATCGGGATGATAAATAGAAAGATACTGGTTTATACTGTCAAGTATGGCTGAGCTATTTGTCCCCCCTAATCCTTTATTTATTACGCTGAATGTGACCCCCCCTTTGCGTTGATTAAGAGCTTCTTCTAGGAATTGGGGGTATTCACTCTGCGTGGTGGATTCGCCAATGCAGAGTATGCGGTAGGTGCCTTTGTGTTTGAGGGACTGCTGATTCCTGTATTCCTGCAGGGAAAGGATAATGAAACCGCCTAGGCGTAAACCTGCCTCCAGAATAATAAGAGCAAGACAGATCCCAAAAAGGATAAGGAAAATTCTGTGTAGTAATGAAATACGGGGTTTAGCGGGCTGATCGGACATTTTGACTGTGTTGTTTTTTGCTATTTTACCATAGTTTTGCTATTTCACCCCGGATTTCTTCAATATCCACATCATCGGGCACCAGTTGGTAAAAGCCGACTGGAACAGGTTCAAGCCGACAAATGCGGTGAACCATAGCCAATTAAGGTTTACGTAATAAGCCAGGATAAGGCTGGCCAGGATAAAAAACCCGGCTATGCCGCGCAATATTCTATCCATCATAACCTGCCTCCTTTTTTAAAAACCATACCGCAGCCGCACAAAGATATTCTTGTTCTTTTTCATCTGGCCGAAATCCGTATAGTCTTCGGCGCCCCAGGGTATATTCACCCCGCTTGTAATCTTCCACTGGTCGGTCAGAGCGTACTCCACGGAAAACCTCAGGTAACCGTCATTATTGGAAGGCGAATAAAAATTGAACAATGAAACCTTCACTGTCTGGTTCTTGAAGAGCTTGGTTATACGCTGGGTGATAATATGCTTATATTCATCATAGGCAATGTCCTGCGGAAGGAGCGAGCGCTTATAGGCGGCGTACTCCAGCATCTGCTCATAATAATACTGGAAACCGACTCTTAAATCATTACCCAGGTCCTTCTCATAGCCGGCCATGAACCTTACGGAAGAATTTTCAATAAGCCGGTTATCTCCTCTGGGGTCTTCAGGCGAGCGCAGGTAGGCGCCTTCCACATTGCCGATACCTCCCAGGAACTCGCCCCTTAAGCTTGCCCCGTATACGTCCTGGCGCTCGTAATAAAGCTGCCTGGCTGCCTCGTTTTTATAACTGCGGGCGATCTGGTCAAACCCCCTGAATAAATAAATGGCCGCTTCAGTGCTGCCGAAATTACGGTAGAGGCGCCCGGCATATTCAAAATTTTTGGCCTCCTGCCCTGGCTCAACCAGGTAGCGCTGCGGATCGTTCCCGGAAATCCCGCCCTGAAAGCTGTCAAAGAAGGAAAGCCTGTTACCGTCAGGCATGGTATTAGGCGTAAAAAGCGGGATAACAATAAAGTCAAAATTAACCAGGTCAGGGTATAGAGATATTTTCAGCGCATCCGAAGGTTTCTTCAGGTATTCGTCATCGCGGCCCATATAAAAGGAAACGTAATCCTTGGGGAAGACGTCGTTAATGAACAGGTAGTCTCCCGTGCCCCAGGTGAGCACCTGGCGGCCCACCTTGACGTCCATTAATTGGGCAGGCGTAAAGGAAAGGTTTGCCTCGCGTAATTCAAAATCTGTCCTGCCTGCGAAATATTCGTCAACCGTAAAATCGCCCTTGAAACGGAACACTCCCTGCCAGCGCGACAATAAATTCTCTCCCTGGAAGTTATACTGGGTTTTAAGCTGCAGGCGCTCTTCCGCCATATTGTAATTACTGTGTTTGGCAGGATCATTCTGGCTGACCACCCCGCCAAAAGCCCCTTCCAGGAAACCATGCCAGCCGGAGAATTCCGCGAAAGCAGATTTTGAAGGAATAAGCAGCAGAAAAGCCGCAAAGAGGATTTTGATTTTTTTAACGGCCATGCTATCCCCTTATCCACTGCGCAGGAGGATTGCGCAGGTACCTTTCGGTAAAGATGCTGTCATTGATGCCGATATCGTAGGAAACATCCGTAAAGTCCGCGACGGTAGAAGAGCCGGAATTAAGGTCCCTGGCAGTCATTTTTACTATCGTAGGATAACCCTGAATATCTTTTACCTGTGTTGCCTCCACTATGCGGTAAAGCCTGCCTTCCTTATCATAATATTCGGCCTTTACCGGAATAAAATTCTTCTTGTCCACCCAGACCTTGTAATAGGAAAACTCCACCTGGTCGGCATCCTTGGGCGTATTCTTCAGGATGTAAGCATCGCCATCGCTTGACAGAAGTTCATGGTTATCCAGGTTTACGCTGCGGCCTGAAACATCCTCATAAAGGAAATTCGTGCCGGCAAAACTGGAGCGTTTATCCGAAGCCGCTACCCGGCGCACAAGGTCAAGAGCCGGCAGGTAAAGCCAGCGGTCATCATCTTTTCCCAGGTGCTTCCAGACGATATAGGACATTCCCTTAACATCGCTGGGCCTATGGAAGTATACGTAATATTTCTGTTCTCCGTTATCCGAGATATTGAAACGTAAAATCGTCATCTGTCGCTCACGCATGCGGCCCTGAGCATCGGTTATGACCATTTTTACGTAAGAACGGCCGTCTTTGCCCTGGTAATAGGCCATATGGCTTGCTTTAGCGGCGATCTGGTCAGCGCTCATCTGGGCATATGCGTAGCTTATGCCCGCGGCGAGTAAAAACGCGATCATTGACGTTAATTTTTTCATCTTATTCCCTCCTGCTTAGTTTTTGGTGAAGAAACATTTTCTCATCTTGGAAACAAAGAAACACAAAATAGACAAGAGCCCCACGCTGCCTATCGCTATCAGCGTCGCTATATTCCAGCGTGTCCCGGTATAAGCTACCAGCACATAGGCAATGCCTGCGGCAATAACTAAAGACATCAAAAGGCACTGCGAACAGGAACGCAGAAACCTGTTTGAAGGCTCATAAAAGATCACCCCCGGATGCATGGAAACTATTGCCGGCAGGATAATGAGCGTGCCGGCACTGGCGAATAACATGATGGCGAACATAAAGAAACCGACCGTATTATACGGCACCAGCGGAGAAATGAAAAGCGGCAGGAATCCGATGGAAATAACCAGGGCATTTCGCAGGATCGCCCGGTAAGGAGTGAGGAACATCTCTTCGGACGTATCTTTCCAGTTACCCTTTAGCGCGTATATTGCCTTGGCGCGCTCCACAAAATGAATGGCAAAATCAATTGCCAGCCCCAGCGTAAGCGCGGAAAGCACTGCCACCGGCATATCATATTCCTTGCCGGTAAGCCCCAGAGATCCGTATATAAAAAGCACGGTAACGGTCAGGGGAACCATAGACACAAGCGCAGCCACCACCGAACGCAGGAGTATGGTCATCATAAGCAAAACAATAAAGAAGCTGCCGATAAAATTCCAGAGCATGCCCACGACCATCTTATCCTGCCAGACCATATTGATATACGTAAGACCGGACCAGTTATGCGAAATCTGATAAGGCGCGGGATTCTCCTCCAGGAATTTTTCCGTATCGCGCTTGACTTGCGCCATTACCTGATTATCCCCGCTTTTTAACTGCAGCCAGAGGTTTGCCTTTGAATAATCGGGATTGACAAAATGGAAAAGGTCATCCGGCTTATGGGAATTCTCAAATGACAAAAGGCACTGCGCCACTGCCGGCTTGGTCGCCGGAATTGTATTATAGGCCTTATCTCCCCCCATCAGTTCGTAATAGACCTTCCTGGCTACGTCTGCTACCGAAGTGGATTTGCCGACCTGGCCTTCCTTGTAAAGATAATCCTGGAGCTTTTCCATATAGACGAGCATTTCCGGCTCTTTAAAAACCTCGGCACTTTTGTCTTTTGCCTCAAAAATAAGGTACACGCTGTAAGTGCCGCCGAAATGCTTATTCAAAACAGTATCCGCGATGCGGATGGGGTGACGGCTGGCAAACCACTTTGTGGGGTTGTCATTGATGCGTATCCTGGTTATGCCGTAAATGGATATCACGATAACGGCGAGCGTTGCCACGAGGAATACGCGCCAGCGCCGTACAGTCAGCCGACCCAAGGCCACCAGGAATTTGGAGAAGCCGCTATCCTTTAATTCTTCATGGG
>JAQTNM010000122.1 GCA_028713875.1 Candidatus Omnitrophota bacterium
GGGTTGTGGCAGGGAGGCGGCGATAAGGGCGCTTCAGGCAGCAGGGATCACGATAACTTCCATAAAGGATGTGACCCCCATTCCGCATAATGGATGCCGTCCGAAAAAGAAAAGGAGAGTATAATAGATGGCTCGATACACGGGTCCGGTTTGCAGGTTATGCCGTAGACAGGGAGAAAAATTGTTCTTAAAAGGGCCGCGGTGCAATACCCCGAAATGCGCCGTTGCCAAACGTGCCGCTCCTCCCGGACAGCATGCTCAGAGCAGGCAAAAAATTTCCAACTACGGTTTGCAGTTAAAGGAAAAACAAAAATTAAAAAGGATGTACGGGGTAATGGAAAAACAGTTCCGCAGGTATTTTAAGATCGCCTCAAAATCCAAAGGCGTAACCGGTAAGGTCCTGCTGCAGATGCTTGAACGCAGGATGGATAATGTCATATTCCGCCTGGGGCTGGCTGTGTCGCATGCACAGGCACGCCAGATCGTGCGTCATAATTTTATCTATGTAAATTCAAGACGCGTCAATATACCGTCTTATCCGGTGGATAAAGGCGATGCAATTGAGTTGAAGGCAAAAGATAAATCCCTGCCGAAATTCAAAGAGAACCTGGAATTGAGCAAAGACAGGAGCGTTCCTGCGTGGCTGGAGTTTGATCCGGCGGCACTCTCGGCCAAGGTATTGCGCCTTCCGGAGAAAGAGGATATACCCAGCACCATACAGGAACAATTGGTCGTAGAGTTATATTCTAAATAATCAGGCTGTCTTTTCGGAGCCAATTGCAAGATAAAAAGGAGTAAAAGATGGGCATAAAATGGAGAGATTTTCAACTACCCAAGAGACTGGAGTGCGACGAAGCCACCTATACCGCTACTTATGGAAAATTTTCCGCTGCTCCTTTCGAGAGCGGGTATGGCGTTACCCTGGGTAATTCGCTGCGCAGGGTTCTTTTGTCTTCAATAGAAGGTAGCGCCGTGACTTCCGTCAAGTTTTTGGGTGTGGCGCACGAATTTTCAACTATTCCCGGAGTGCTTGAAGATACCACCGAGATAATCCTGAACTTAAAAAGCCTGATAATAAATTCGCACTCCAAGATACCCAAGACCATATATATCAAGAAAAGCACCAAGGGTCTGGTGAAGGCAAAAGATATCGAAGCCGATGAGACCATAGAGATAATTAATCCCGACCTGCATATCGCCACGCTTACCAAGGATACCAAGTTCCAGGTGGAGATGGAGGTGGCAAGAGGCAGGGGTTATGTGCCTGCGGAGTCAAATAAAAAAGAAGACCAGGCGGCAGGGGTCATAGCTATAGATTCGATATTCAGCCCGGTAAAAAAAGTCAATTTTTATGTTGAGAACACCAGGGTCGGCCAGCGTACGGATTATGACAAGCTGATACTGGACATATACACAAACGGAGCCATCAGCCCTAAGGACGCCCTTCTTTATGCCTCCAATATACTGCAGAGGCACCTGGACATATTCGTTAATTTCGGCCAGCTGCCGGAAGAAATAGAGGAGGAAGAACCGGGTATGACCAAGGAAGAAATCGCGCTGTATGAGAAACTGCGGCTGCCTATTTCAGAACTGGAGCTTTCCGTAAGAAGTTCCAACTGTCTTAGAGAGTCAAATATCAAGGTCATCGCGGACCTGGTTAAGAAAACCGAAGATGAAATGCTGGGCTTTAAGAATTTCGGCAAGAAGTCGCTCAACGAGATCAAAGAACTGCTTGCCGGTATGGGGTTGACCCTGGGTATGCAGATAGACTCCAAAAAACTCAAGAAAGTATAAAAGATGCGGCATAAAAAATCCAAATCCCTGAATAACCGTTTTACAAGCTGGAAAAAGGCAACCCTGATAAGCCTGGCCAAAAGCCTGCTTATACATCAGACAATCGTGACCACCAGGTCAAAAGCCTCAAGCGCCCAGCCGCTTGTGGAGAAACTCATATCGCTTGCCAAGGATAATTCGCTGGCAGCCCAAAGACGGGCTTATAGTGTCCTGGGTGAACACCGGTTGGTCAGCCTGCTTTTTAAGGAGATCGGCCCGCGCTTTCAAGGCCGCAGCGGCGGTTATACCAGGATCTTTAATTTGGGCAGCCGGCGCGGAGATAATGCCCGGCAGGTGATATTCGAACTGACGGAAATAAAGAAAAAAGAAGGGAAGAAACCCAGGAAAGCCAAAACACAGGAGGCAAAGCCTGCGGAAGAATCCGCTGCACAGCCTCAAGCTCCTCTTGAGGAGAAGAAAACCAAAACGGAAGTTATGCCTAAGGAGGAAAGGCCGCCCATATCCAAGAAGCCCGCGAAGAAATTCTTAGGCGGCTTAAGGAAAATATTCAAAAAAGAACGCGACTCTCTGTAATCTTAAAAGAATATTTTAATGCGAATAAACACCCGTTTGGCTGAGCGCCTGAAAAAAATCAACCCTTCTTCTACGCTCGCCCTTACTTCAAAAGCCAAAAGATTGAAGTCCGAAGGCAAGGATATCATCAGTCTTGCAGCGGGTGAGCCTGATTTTGATACCCCGGATTTTATCAAAGATGCGGGTATCTTAGCGATAAAATCCGGATTCACCAAATATACTCCCACCACCGGCACCCCGGATCTAAAAAGGGTCATCTCTGAAAAATTCAAGAAAGACAATCTCCTTGAGTATCGGCCTGAGCAGATAGTCGTCTCCTGCGGGGCAAAACACAGTATCTTCAACGCCCTTATGGTATTACTTGACCGGGGAGACGAGGTGCTTATCCCCAATCCTTATTGGGTGAGTTACCCCGAGATGGTAAACCTCTGCGAGGCCACGCCATGTTTTATCAAAACCCAGAAAATAAACAACTTTAAGCTGACTGCGGAAGATATTGAAACGTATTCAGGCCGCAAGACAAAGCTGCTCATATTGAACAGCCCGGCTAACCCTACGGGCAGCGTTTATAGCCAGGATGAATTGAAGGCAATCGCCCAGATATGCGCGAAAAAAAAGATTTTTGTGCTCAGCGATGAAATATACGAGAAGATCATCTATGATAATTTAAGGCATGTATCCATAGGTTCTTTAGGCAGCGACATATACGACCTGACCATTACGGTTAACGGCGTATCAAAAAGTTATTCTATGACCGGCTGGCGCATAGGTTACCTGGGAGCGCCTGCGGACATATCCGAGTCCATATCCAAGCTGCAGGATCATTCAACATCCTGCCCTTCTTCAATCAGCCAGAAAGCAGCCCTTGCCGCATTATCTAGCCCCGGCGAAGTTACAAAACAGATGTGCCTGGAATTCCAGGCCAGGAGAGACCATATAATGGCCAGGTTAAGCAGGATGCCGGCGCTCTCTTTTATCGTGCCGCAAGGCGCATTTTATATATTCTGCGATATTACCAAAACCAAACTTGATTCCGCTACCTTTGCCAACCGCCTGCTTGAAGAGACAGGCGTGGTTGTCATACCCGGGGGTGCTTTCGGCAGGGATGACTATGTGCGCATGAGTTTTGCTACCAGCATAGACCAGATAGATAAATCCATAGATAAATTGGAGGCCTGGCTTAAAAAAATTTGATGGGAAAGACAATCGCAGAGAAAATATTAAGCACCCACGCAGGCAAGGATTTAAGAGCCGGAGATTTTGCCGTATGTAAGGTGGATTTTACTTTTGGACAGGACGGCACCTCCGCCATCATCATAGACAGGATAAAAGAACTGGGCGCCGAGAAGCTGCGGGCAAAATTCTGCATGGTTATTGACCATAGTGCGCCTTCTCCCAGCGAGGGGGTATCCAGGGTGCATAAGAAAATGCGGATTTTTAGCCGGGATTATGAAGCAGCGCTTTACGATATCGGCTGCGGGGTTTGCCACCAGGTCATTCCTGAATCCGGAGACATACTTCCCGGAGAACTTGTGCTGGGAGCGGATTCGCATACCTGCACATACGGGGCATTAGGCGTTTTTGCTACAGGGGTCGGCTCTACGGACCTGGCGATAACCCTGGCAGCGGGTAAAAACTGGTTTAAAGTCCCTGAAACCATTAAGATAATAGTTTCCGGGAAAGTCCCGAAAGGCGTATTTGCCAAAGATATTATTCTCCATATTATCGGAGATGTAAAAGCAGATGGCGCCACCTACAGTGCGGTAGAGTTTTGCGGTCCGGCAATCGGCAACCTGGATATGGACGGTCGCTTTACTATCTCAAATATGGCGGTGGAGATGGGAGCCAAGGCCGGTTTTATGCCAGTAGATAAAAAAACCCTGGAGTGGCTTAAGCCCAGGATCGCGAAGAACAGGAAGATAAAAAAAATTGAAGCTGACAGCGACGCCGTTTATGCCAAAGTCTTAAAATACGACATTTCAAAATTAAAGCCGCAGGTAGCATGCCCTCATGCCGTAGATAATGTGCGCAGCGCAGATAGTTTAAAAAACGTGAATATAAACGAAGCCTACCTGGGCACCTGCACTAACGGAAGGCTTGCGGACTTAAAAGTCGCCGCAGGGATATTAAAATCAAGAAAAGTCCATAAAGGAGTCAGGTTTATTATTGCCCCGGCCTCTAAAACAATATTCCTAGAGGCGCTAAATTCAGGTATAATAGATGTGTTTGTCAAGGCAGGAGCGGTCGTGGTGCCGGCTGGTTGCGGGCCGTGCGTGGGGACCCATCAGGGCGTACCGGCTGACGGGGAGATTGTTATATCTTCGGCAAACAGGAATTTTAAGGGCAGGATGGGTAATCCCGACGCTTTTATTTATCTGGGCTCTCCCGCTACCGTCTGCGCTTCGGCAATAGAAGGTAAAATTGCCGACCCGCGGAAATACCTTTAATATCTGCAGGAGGCAAAATATGGAAATACGCGATTTGTTTTTAAAGTGCATCCAAGCAAGGGCTTCGGACCTGCACCTTACCGAAGGAGAACCTCCGGTTTTACGCATTGACGGCAAACTTTGCCGTACCGACCTGCCTCTTCTGTCGCGGGAAGAACTGAAAAAAATAATCTACAGCCTTATGAACAATACCCAGAAAGTCATGTTTGAGCAGAAATTGGAACTGGATTTTTCGCTGGCCCTGCCCGGTATGGACAGGTTCCGGGTTAA
>JAQTNM010000123.1 GCA_028713875.1 Candidatus Omnitrophota bacterium
AAGATAGGCGCTTTATTGCGCCAGTACAGAGAGGTGATAGTCGATAGCGAATGGAAGATGATGGCAGGCGGGCGGATGAGCCCGGAAGCGGAAAGCTTAATAAGACGGATCTGGGCGTTTTATACGGCTTATCAGCCGAAGAGCCCTGCGGAGCAATCGTTCTTCGACGTATCGGTGCAGAACCTGAACTTATTACGCGACCTGAGAAGGCAGCGCCTGATGGATTCAAGAACCGGCATCAATGCTTTGTTATGGTTTGTGCTGGCTGCCGGAGCATTTTTCACCGTTTCTTTTACTTTCTTGTTCGGGACAGAGAACATAAAAGCCCAGATTATTATGGTAATTATGCTTTCGGTAACAATAGCCCTGATATTATTCGCCGTGGTAGAAATGGATTTCCCCTTTACGGGGACCATTTCAATATCTCCGGAGCCCTTCAGACAACTGATATTAGACTAAGGCGATTACTTCCTTGCGCAGGTTATGAATAAGAAACAATATAATATTTTATGGCTGTTGCTGTCATTATGCTTTTGCGCAGGGCTCTGCGGATGCGGCAGGCTCAGGCTTGAAAGCAATTGGCGCGGCCAGCCCCTTATTATTGACGGCAAATATTCGGATTGGCCAGGTGCGGCTTCATATTACTACGAGAGCCAAAAGGCAGTCATTAATTTGCTTAACGACAGCGATTACCTGTATATTTGCCTGATCACCAGGGACCGCCAGCTGGAGCTCAGGCTGATGGAGTCGGGTTTTACGGCGTGGTTTGACCCCGCAGACAAAAGAAAGAAGGCATTCGGCATCCGTTTCCCCGTCGGCTTAAAAAGAATGGGGATGTCTATAGAGCAAGACAAAAGGGATATGGCCGCGGATTGGCGGGATCAGGAAGACAAAACAGGGTTGATAGACAGGGAAAGAGAGAGGCTGACAGACAGGGATTTTGAAAAACGGCTCCAGACCATAGAAGAGCTGCAGGATAAATTGGAGGTTATAACCGGGCCTTTTACTGAAATGGATAAAGGCAGGATGCCTGAACCTCCGGCCCCGGAAGACAGCGATAGACAGAAAATTGCTGGAGGGCCGGGATCAGGGCGGGAAGGTTTTCATAAAGACAGGCCCGGGGGATTGTCTCTGGAAGAAGCTGCTAAACTTGGCATTGAGGCAAAAGTAGGCCGCGAGAACGGCTATTTTGTTTATGAATTGAAAGTGCCGATGATAAAGTCTGCCGAACATCCGTATGCCATAGAAACGGGGCCTGGCAGGACAATAGGCCTGGGCCTGGAAATAAGGACGGAGCCTAGGTATATGCCCAGGGCTCAAGACATGGATGGATATTCAGGAATGGGCCGCGGCATGATTCAGGAAGGAAACTTTCAATTATGGGCGACAGTAACGCTTGCCTCGGGGGCATCTGCGATAGAATAAACCCCTCACCTGCGCGTGTATTCCCATCCGTATAACCCGATGTCATATCTCTTCTGGAATAAAAAATCCAACATAGTTTTATGCGCAATACTTACTTCATATTTTTCTTGTGTTTCTTTATGCTACGCTGCCTTGACTCCTTTGGAGCTGTCTGAAGAGGCTGCTCCCAGGATAGAGGCAGCACCCGGAAGGACCTGGATAAAGGGATTCAATGAGTCGCGGGACAACTTTGCGGAAAAATACGGGACAAGATTCGGTTTTGTGCTTAATTATACCCAGCAGACGATCTTGAGAGGAGAGCAGGACAGAGGCAGGAGCCGCGGTGCCTGGTATTGGAATTTTGACGTGTCTCAGGAACTCTGGCCGGGAGGCCGGGTAATAACGGAATTCGAGGTAGATAAAAACAAGGGGGTGGATAAATTCATCCCGACATATTCGCTCTTCAATTCCAACGCGGGAGAGAATGCCAGCCTCTATATACCTAATCTATATTTAGAGCAGGGTTGTTCCAGGGACAGGATTTTTATGGCGGCAGGTAAACTGGACCTGAGCGACTGGTTTGATATCAACGATGTAGCCAATTCCGCGGATGAGCAGTTCCTTTCTGAGGTCCTGGTGAACAGTTACACCATACCGTTTCCTTCCAAGGGCATAGGCGCCATGGTAAAATTCCAGCCTTATGACTGGCTGTATTTACAATCAGGCGCCTCTACCGCAAATTCAAGCAGCACCAAAACCGGGCTTAGCAATGCCTTTAACAGCGCGTTTTTTATCAACGAATTCGGTTTATCGCCTAAGATTGGGAATTTAAAAGGCAATTACCGTCTTATTTTTTACCTCCTGCACAGAAAACTCGAGTATATCACGGATGAAACGCAGGATAAAAGGAACCAGTTTGGCTTTAGCCTGAGTTTTGACCAGGCGCTTACCGAGCGTATTACATTATTCCTGCGTTATGGTTTCGACGACCGGAAGATAAATGCGGTTGCCTATGCCTGGTCTGCCGGGGGCCAGATCACCGAGCCTATCCCAGGCCGCAAATACGATTGTCTGGGAATAGGAGTAGCCCAGAATATCTTGGGCAGGGATTTCCGCACGTTTAGCGATCCCGCAGCCACCGTTTCCCGCGAGACGATGATTGAGGCCTATTACAGCTTTTTTTTGAACGATTACCTTGCTCTTACCTCAGACCTGCAGTTAGTAATAAATCCGGACGCGGATAAGGATGTTGATAACGCACTGGTGGCCGGCATCCGGCTTTTATTGTTTTTCTAGGCATGCGGGGCACGGCCTATACCGCAAGGCGCTCAATGCCTGTGTAATTATTTCCCTTGACAATATATGCTAAAAGTATATAATTATATACAAATAAATATAAATATATACAAATGAATATAATTATATGCAAAAAGCATATTTTTGGAGAATAAGCCGATGAAGCTCTTCAGTAAGAATAAATTCAGGCTGCTCAAGTTCTTTTACGAACACCCGGAAAAGCAGTACTACATTCAGGAGATCGGCCGTCTCCTGGGCAAGAAGCCCGGAGCATTCCAGAGGTCACTGTATAATCTTTATAAAGAAGGCTTGCTTACAAGCGAATATAAGGCCAATGCCAGGTTTTTCGGTATTAATAAGGACAGCCCCATATATAACGAGTTAAAAAGCATAATCGTGAAGTCGGCAAAGCTCTGCCTGATCATGTCTTTATTTTTCGTCCAGCTTTTATACGGCCAGGAGAAAAAACTCAATCTCCAGGATTCCATACTTATCGCCTTCAAAAATAATAAGGATATCCAGATACAGGAACAGGAGGTATCGGCAGCCCGCGCAGACATATTGGGGGCGCGCAGCGAGTTCCTCCCGCAGCTGGATATTAACGCCGGCTATACCCGTAACGGAGCAGTAGCGCCTGCCTTGGTAACAGGAGGTAAAAAAGACTACGGCATATTTACGGGATACAGGAACAATAATACTGCAGGCATCGGCATCAGCCAGATAATTTATAACGGCGGCGCCAATATCGCCGGCTTCAAACAGGCAAAGCTCGGCCTTAGCGCACAGGAGGAGACCCTGCGCGCTAAAAAGCTGGATATTGAATTTGAAACCAAGCGGTTATATTACGGATTACTGCTTGCCTACGAAACAGAGAGGATCGCCCAGGAGATGGTAGATAACGCCAAGGATCATTACCTGGACGTAAAAAACAGGTATGAACAGGGCACTTCTTCCAGGTTTGACCTGCTGCAGTCAAGCGTCCAGGTATCTTTATTGATACCTGAGCTCGTAAAGGCAAAGAATGCGGTTACCCTTACCATGGCTGAGCTGAAAAAACTCTTGGGCTTGAAGCAGCAGGAGGCAATAATCCCTGCTGATGACCGGATGCATTATTCCCTGATTGAGATCAGGGAGGATGAATTTTTGAAACAGGCCTACCTGAATAAGCCGGAGATGGCGCTCAAGACCCTGGGCATTGATATCAATAAATGGTCCATACAGATGGCCAAATCCGGATGGCGGCCGCAGGTCAACGCTAATCTCGCATATGATTACACCTCAAATAACTGGGGGAACATGTTCAACAACAGGCATAATAACTGGAGCGCGGGCATATCGGTCACCATGCCCATATTTGACGGTTTCTCCGCAAAAGCAAAAGTGGACGCGGCCAAGGCCCGTTACGCGCAGGCGGTCCTCAGCAAGGAAAATTTAGTGGACCAGATCGCAGTTGATGTAAAACAGGCCTGCCTTGACCTGCAGCAGGCAGAGGCGATCATCAATTCCCAGAAAGATAATGTAGGGGAAGCAAGAGAGGCGCTCAGGATAGCCAATGTCAGCTATGATAACGGGGAGGCAAAGAACCTGGATGTGTTGGATGCGCAGGTGTCGCTGGGCCAGATCGAAACGAATCTCTCTCAAGGTGTCTATGATTATTTAATGGCAAGAGCCGAGCTGGACAGGACGCTTGGCCTTAGCGTTATCCCGCCGAAGGTTGATCCGCTTGCGGCGGAAAAGGAGGCAGGAAATGAAAATAAAAATTAAACCGGCAATATTTATAGTTATCATTATCCTGATTGCGGCGGGTATCGCAGGATACCTGTGGGAGGAAAAAGAGCGCAACCATAAGAACATTAAAGTCTCGGGAAACATTGAGGGCGATGACGTGCGCCTTTCCTTCCGTGTCCAGGGCCAGATCACCGAGCTCCTTACCGATGAGGGCGAAGTGGTCAGGATCGGCGATACGGTAGCCAAATTAAATACCGACGAACTGACCAAGATACGCGACAATGCCGCCGCAGCCTTGCGGGCTGCCGAATATCAATATTCCCTGGATAAGCTGGATTACGAGCGGGCAGAGAATCTTTATAAAGCCGGGGCGATACCGATGCAGAAAAGGGACGCAGCCAAGACCCAGTCTGAGGCGGACAAGGCAAACGTAGAGGCGCTTAAGGCTTCCCTTGAGCTGGCCCAGACACGCCTTAGCTTTGCGGATTTAATTGCCACTCTTAACGGCTACGTGCTGGTTAAAAGCGCGCTTGCCGGTGAAGTGGTGCAGATAGGCGCCCCCGTATTTACCGTGATCGATTTGAATAATATCTGGGTTACCGCTTATAT
>JAQTNM010000124.1 GCA_028713875.1 Candidatus Omnitrophota bacterium
GCGCCTTGTGGTTGGGCCCTACGATCAAGCGCATCGTATGCGGGATGATCAGGCCCACAAAGCCGATTATGCCGCAGATACAGATAAGGCTGGCGGTAATAAGAGCGGAAATAAGAATGATGATTTTTTTTACATTCTGGGTATCAATGCCAAGATGGATAGCTTCTTCCTCCCCCATGCTGATGGCATTTAAATCCTGGCTAAACAGGTATATCGCGCCTACACCCAACCCTACCGGAACAGCTACCAGTGCCAGCAGCTTATAATCATAAACCTGCAGGCTCCCCCAGAGCCACCAGGTCATCTCGTGCAGGGCTTCATTGCCAAAAAGGGTAACTAAGAATACGATCAGCGATGAGAAGGCAACGGATATGATTACTCCCGAAAGTATCAGGGACTTATCTGCAACCTTTGCGCCCTGGCGGCTTAGGGTATAAACCATAATAATGCTTAGCACTGCCCCCGCAAAAGCAGCCAGGGGCATATAGATCCTGGAGACGCCCAGGATAACCGCGATTACCGCAGCCAAGCCGGCTCCGCTGGATGTGCCTAATAAATAAGGCTCAGCCAAGGGGTTGCGCAGCGTTGCCTGCAGGGCAATGCCTGAGACTGCCAGCCCGCTGCCGGCTAAAATCGCAGCTGCTATCCTTAAGAGCCTGAGGTTTAAAATGGCCTGGTTGTCTTTCAAGAGTAATTGAGAAAAAGGAATGTTTACCGCGCCTTTGACCAGGCCTACGGCTGCGGCAGCGATCAATACCAGGAACAGTACGGAAAGATTTTTTTTTAGCGGCATATTAAGGGTAAAGTTTGCGGTAAAGTTCCTTTAAGCCCTCAGTGATCCGCGGGCCGGGCCTCAGCAGTTTATCCGGATCAATGTCATTAAAGACCCGCTTATCTTTCACTGCCTTGATATCCCCCCAGCCGAAACGCCCTTCTACTATTTTCAGGGGCATTTCCTTATCCATATAGGCCAATATTATTACCTGGGGGTTTGAATCTATGACTTTCTCCGCGCTGAAATTGGAATAAGGCCTGAAGGTATCATGAGCTATATTAATGCCTCCGGAAAGCGTAATCAATTCATCCACGAAAGAGCCTTTTCCGGCAGTCATTAGCGGCTCATGCCATATTTCCACAAATACCCTCACCCTTTTGTCGGGCGAGATATTCCTTATCTTCTTGCTGATATCCGCGATGTCGGAACGCATCTTATTGATAAGCTGTGCCGCCTGCTCCCGCGCGCCGGTAATCCCCCCTATTTCCGCTATCGTATCCAGCAACTCCGCCATGTTCCCGGGATCAGCCACATAAACATTTAATTTCATGCGCTTAAGCTCATGGACAGTCCTAGCCTGCTCTAACCCGGTGCAAAAAATATAATCCGGCTTTAAGGATATTATTTTTTCTATATTAGGATTGCTGAAATCCCCCACCTTGGGTTTATTTTGCGCCTCTTTGGGATAATTGCAGAACGAGCTTACTCCCACGATATTATCGCCTAAGCCTAAAGCAAATAATATCTCGGTGGTTGAGGGCGCAAGGGAAATATACCTAGGCTTATGGTCGGAACCAAAGACCAGGCAAGCCTTTCCTAAAACGGCTAAAGCGAGTATTAAAATTATTTTTTTCATATAAACAAAAACCCCGGAAACAGCATAAACATTTACATTTGCTGTTTCCGGGGTTGCACCCTGTTTAACTATGGCCCTTATCCGCGAGGTGATCTTTAATATAGGCAGGTCTTCTGACTCAAGAGTTAAATCTACTTGCCGCACCTTCCCATCCCTATTAATACCGGGATAGTGGTCTGCAGCGGCTTTCGGCCTCTTTTACAGCAGCGGGACTGTGGCCGATTTTAACGGCCTTCCCTGTTCCTATATATCCAAATTGTCAAAACCTACGATAGCGCAGGCAATGTTAAAAGTCAAGGAATATTTTTTAATAGCAACGGATACATTAAGGCTGACACCAAGACACATTTTGACCTAATACATAGTCCCAACAATAGAGCGTGCCTGAACCTGTGCCAGGATAATAGTCCATATATATTTCATAGCGGTTTCCTGTCCAGTTAGGGCTCTTGCCGCCTGATGTACATCTAGGCGCCTGGATTTGTAACTTAATTTGAGTCTGCTGATTAACGAAATAATAGAAATAATTGGTACTCACGCACGTAGTTGGAATATCGCCTGGATTGGACCCTACGCCTACGTCGGCATTCGTAATAGTGCTTAAATCCCCGTGCTCAAGCCAATAAGTATGCACGAGTTTACGTATTGAGCTTATTCCCGCCACCGCCTCGGAAATACGCATCTTCTCTACCACCTTGTTGTATTGAGTAAATCCTAAAGTGGCCAGGATGCCTAAGATTACGATGACTACGATGAGCTCTAAGAGCGTAAAACCATGTTCTTTTTTCATCCTTGGCATAGCTATCCTTTTAGCAGTTAGTTGAAAATGAAGCTATTACACAAAACTAGGCTTAAGTTTTGGGAAAACTGCTCATATTTTTAAATCCAACATAGCACCGGCCTGATAACCATACAGCCTACCATGTTCTCGTATCCCACGAATCCGCATAATACCAGCCTGCCTCCGACCCTGTTTGAAAATTAAGCCATTTGTAACAGACTGCCGAATTTGTGGTACTCTGCGGAGGCTTACCTACGGATGTACAACGTATGGCATAGATTGCAATCCCATTGGCACCATAAGTGCCATTATCGAAACCGTAATAAAAATAATTTGAACTTCTGCATGTACTAGGAACCTGATCTGCGCCTGTTCCTATGCCAAGATCGGCGGCGCTCATGCCGGATACTGTGCCATTTTGCAGCCAATAGGCATAAGCAAGCTTGCCAAGACTGCCTATAATCACCTTTGACTCCGCCTGCCGGCCCTTTTCCACTGTCTTTGTGTATTGTGTAAAACCCAAGGTGGCAAGGATTCCTAAGATGACAATGACTACGATCAGCTCCAAGAGGGTAAAACCCTTTTTCATTTTATGACCTTAAGGAACACACCATGAAACAGTCCCTCCTACTCCATAATCATAGCACCAAAATGAACCTGAACCCGTGGAAGGGTTGTAGGTCATACCTATTTGATACTGACTTCCGGTTGTATAATTAGGGCTCTTTCCGCCTGAAGTGCATCTGGTCGCGCGAATCTCTAATGACGATTGGGACTGGCTGCCCACGCTATAAAAAAAATAATTTGTATTTCTACAAGAACTGGGTATTTGATCTGAAGATGAGCCTACGCCTACGTCGCTATTTGTAATGGTAGTTAAGGTCCCATTTTCAAGCCAATATTGATGTACAAATTTACGCATCGCGCTTATCCCTGCCACGGCTTCAGCAGCGCGCATCCTCTCCGTTATCCTTGTATATTGTGTAAAACCCAAAGTGGCAAGGATGCCTAAAATAACAATCACGACTATTAACTCTAAGAGAGTAAAACCTTTTTCCATCGTTATTTAGCTCTCCTTGAATTCTATTTTATACCCCCTCGTTTTTGTCAAGGGGCGATTATTCCGGCAGATGCAGCGGGATGGCGAAACTTTATTTTTTACAGCCGAGGGGTGACGTGGAAGAGGGGTATCCCCAAATCGAGGACTAACCAGGCCGCAGATTTGGGGAAACTTCCACGGCAGGACCCCGAGGGGTAAAACAAGCTTCGAGGCCACGCTGAAACTTAATACTCTATCCCTTTTCTAGCCTTCACTCCTTTTCTAAAGTAATGCTTTACTTCTTTTATCTCGCTGACCAGATCAGCCAGTTTTAATATTTGAGGATGAGCATTGCGGCCGGTAAGAATTAATTCGATTTTGGTAGGCGCGGTTCTGAGGAGGCGGGTAACATCATTTAATTTCAGAAGATTGAGACTTAAGGCAACATTGATCTCATCCAATATTACCACGCCATACTCTTTGCCTTTTAGGATTTCATTTATCCGCCTCAGGGCCTCTTTTGCCAAGGCAATATCTTTTTGCGTAGGAGATTTACGGACAAAACAGCCTGTTCCGAACTGCTCGATTTTTATATTCTTGAATTTCTTCAGCGCGAGCAATTCACAGTATTCTTGGCCTTTTAGAAATTGGCAAATATAGATTTTCATGCCTGCTCCGCAAGCACGTAAGGCCAGGCCCAGGGCAGCCGTAGTCTTGCCTTTTCCATTACCGGTATATACCTGTATCAATGTGCCACCGCCTTCCAGCCGTTCATGCCTATACTACAGAGAGACATAACGATAAACCCTGCGATAAATACGCCTGCCGTTATGGCAATAAATGCGTACCTGAATTTGATCTTGAAAAGCGTTGCGGCTATGACCCCGCTCCAGGCCCCGGTCATAGGAAGCGGGATAGCCACGAACATCACCAGGCCCAGGGCTTCGTATTTCTGGATCAGGTCGGATTTTCTCTGAGTGCGCCTAAAAACCCAGTCAAAGAAACGCGACCAGATCTTAAACTTTCTTAAAAATCCGGAAACCGGCTCAAAGAGAAAAAGCGCGGGAACCACAAAAATAAGATTGCCGAGAACCGAAAGCCAGAACGCCTTATTCATTGACATCCCGAAAGAAAGCGCTAAGGGGATGGCTCCCCTCAGTTCGGCTACAGGCAGCATACTTACTATTACTACTATAAGCTCTTTCGGTATGCCTTTTAGGCTGTTAACGATAAGGTCTATCATTTTTATCCCCGGCTGCCGTATTTTCCCACCAGCGGCACAAAAACGCAATCACAGATCTTGCGCAGATTAAGCTGATTTCCCTCTTTTACTCCTAAAGTCAAAGCCTGACTAAAGGAATCGCCCAGCGGCATAACAAGCCTGCCCCCCTCTTTTAACTGTTCAACCAGTGGTTCGGGTATACGAACGGTGGCAGCGGTTATGATAATCCTGTCAAAGGGTGCTTCCTGCGGCCAACCCAAGGTGCCGTCGCCTGCCGTTATTTCGATATTCAGATAGCCAAATCTCTCAAGCAGCTCCTTTGCCATTTGCGCAAAGAGCGCGATCC
>JAQTNM010000125.1 GCA_028713875.1 Candidatus Omnitrophota bacterium
CACCGCAGGGATATCTAAAAGAACTGTCTTCTATTTACAAACCAATTATAACACATCTTCTGCCGCAAGTCAATTTACCGCTTAACGAATCTGTACCCCGAATTTTTCCTTAAGCAGGTTGACTACTCCGGTATGCACGGGATTAACTTGAGATTCGGTCAAGGTGCGCTCGGCTGAACGATACATGCAGGAAATGGTCAGGCCCTTAAATCCGGGGGCGATTTGTTTGCCTTTATAATAATCCGTGATCTTGACCCCGGATAGCAACGGACCGGCTTTATCTCTTATGCTCTTTATCAGTTCTTCGGCAGAAAGCTCCTCTTTCAGGATAAAGCTGATATCTCTGGATATCGCCGGATATACGGGCATAGGGACAAACTTCCTGGTTAAATCCGCGCAGGAAAAAACCTTGTCTAAAGAGATTTCTAAAACTACCGCCTCCTTGTTTTTTATGCCCAGACTGTCTAAAACGTTCTTGCCCGGATATAACATTACTCCTGCCTTTTCCTTATTCAGGCAGATCGCTATTTCTGCGGCGCTCTGGCCGCAGAAATCATAATCCTTTATCCCCAAGCGCTCAAAAAGCACCTGGAGGATCCCCTTCAGGTTTAAAAATCCTGTATCATCTCTTACCACGCCCTGCTGTAAAAAATAAGTTTTCGCCCCGCATAAAGCAACGCCCAGGAGAAGTTCCTCACGGGGCCGGGAATCACCTGAGAGCATAAACCCTTTAGCTATCTCAAAGATATTGATATAGCTCTCTTTCTGGTTGAGATTGTAGGCAACGCATTTAAGAAGACTGGCAATAAGCGATGGCCTTAGTATCTCCTGTTCCTTGCTTAAAGGATTAGCTATTTCTATGGGCTCAGCGTCCTGGTTTGCCTGGATCTTCAGCAAATCGCGGGAGACTAGGCTATAGGTTATGACCTCATTTAAGCCTAAGCCCGCAAGGATATTTTTGGTTTCTAAAACCATCTCTCTTGGTTTGTTTACTTCAATCTGAGGCATTATCGCAGGCAGGGTAGTGGGTATTTTCGCATAGCCAAGGATACGGACTATCTCTTCAATCAAATCCGCCTCTAAATATACGTCCCGGCGCCAGGAGGGTATTTCTACGCTTAAAGTATTTTTGGCCCTTGCCTTTGCCTTAAAACCGAGGGCACCTAAAATACTTTTTATTTTCGGCCGGCTGATATTATCTATGCCGGATATCTTTTGGGCATGTGTTAAATCCAGCGCTATATTTTTAACTTTTATTTTTGGGCTGGCTGAACTCCTAGCCAAAACAGGCCTGCCTTTAGCAAGTTCCTGGATTAACCTTGCGCATTGGCAAGAGGCAAATTCCGCTCCTTGCGCATCCACCCCTCTTTCGAACCTGTATGAAGACTCGCTCTCCAGGCCCAGCTTACGCCTTCCGCGGCGCACCAGCGCAGGGTCAAATACTGCCGACTCTAAAAGAATGTTCTTTGAAGCCCCTGTAACCTCGGTATCCTCGCCGCCCATGATCCCGGCAATGGCTGCGGGGTTAGCCCGATCGGCAATAACCAATATATCCGCATCCAGCGCCTTCTGCTGCCCGTCTATCAAGGTCAATTTTTCTCCCGGCCGCCCCCTGCGCACGGTAACCCGGTCAGAATCAAATTTATCCAGGTCAAAGGCATGCAGCGGCTGGCCCCAGGTAAACATTACATAATTGGTGATATCTACGATATTGTTGATACTGCGACAGCCGATAAGCTCAAGCCTGTCTTTTAGCCATGCCGGGGAAGGAGTAATGTTTACGTCACGGATAATTTTTGCGATATAAAGAGGGCAGTCCTTCTTGTTTTCTATTTCAATGGAGAATTGAGAGGATGCGCCTTGCGTCTTAACAGGATGCTGCGGGATAGATTTAAATTTTTGACGGGTAATCGCCGCTACTTCACGGGCTATCCCTGCCACGCTTAGCCAGTCCGGGCGATTGGAAGTGATTTCCGCCTCAAACACAAAATCATTACCTTGCGCCTTAAGCGAGCCCACCTCTAATCCCGCCATGGTCAGCTTATCCGCTAATTCCTGCGCGGACATATTTATATTCACGAATTCCTTCAGCCAGTTATAAGTAAATTTCATTTGTTCTCGGGTTCTCGGGTTCTCGGGTTCGCAAGTTAATTCGAGAACTTGCGAACTTAAGAACTCAAGAACTAACTTTAAAATTGTCTTAAAAAACGCAGGTCATTTTCAAAAAATAACCTGATATCTCCTATACCATACTTGAGCATGGCGATTCTTTCTACGCCCATACCAAAGGCAAAGCCGCTGTATTTTACGGTATCGTAGCCTGCGGCCTTGAACACACTGGGATGCACCATGCCTGCTCCCAGAATCTCAAGCCAGCCTTTCCTGCCGCAGACAGAACATCCCTTGCCTTTACAGATTATGCAGGAGATATCTACTTCTGCTGAAGGCTCGGTAAAAGGGAAGAAGTGCGGCCGAAAACGCATTTTAATATCCGGGCCAAAGACTCTTTTTGCGAAAACTTCCAGGACCCCTTTTAAATCCGAAAATCTGATATTCTTATCCACGACCAGGCCTTCTACCTGTTGGAACATGAACGAATGACTGGCATCTACGGCATCTGGCCGGTACACCCTGCCCGGGACAACAACAGCCAGCGGAGGCCGGGTTGACTTCATTACGCGTACTTGGACCGGAGAAGTGTGGCTGCGCAACAACAGGTGTTCTCCGGAAGCTCTAGCTGTTTTTAAATAAAATGTATCAAAGGCATCGCGGGAGGGATGTTCCAGGGGGATATTCAAGCCGGTAAAATTATTATACTCGGTCTCGATCTCCGGTCCCTCTACAACCCTGAAGCCCATACTGGTGAATATCGCGCATATCTGTTCGCTGACCTTGGTCAAGGGATGCAGGTATCCCAGATCCTGAACAATCCCCGGCATACCCATATCTATCCTGGGGCCGCTGGTTTCTTTATCCGGCACGCTGCTTATTGTCTTTTGCTTATCCTGAAGCAAGGAATTTATTTTATTTTTCAAATCATTAACCTGCTGGCCGAATGCGCGCCGCTCCTCTTGCGGCAGCGTAGGTATGACGCTGGTCAGCTGGGCAATGATTCCTTTCCTGCCCAGATATTTTATGCGTAACTCTTCCAGCTGGGCAAGAGTGCCGGCTTCTTCTATTTCCGAATCCAGGCTCGTTTTAATTGCTTCAATATCAATATCAGACATAGTATCCCCGCAAACGCTAAAAACAGGTTTCTTTTAGAGACATCTAATCTCTCTGTCAAGGCGCATCCTGTGCCGGTCTTGCGTATTGCCTGCGCATGAATATCCAGGTCTCCGCCGTGCTCAGGACAACTGCGCCAGAATACACCGGTCACTTCCAGCCGGTCACCCCTGTATTTATAACTGCCTTTATAAATAATATCTGTAGTCAGGCTTTTAGGGCACCAGATGCCTATGGCGTTAAAACCATCGTTAAGATTAACCCAGGCATAATCCCCGCGCACCATCACATCCCCTATGACCTCGCCCTCATAAACAACGGTTTTGCCGTTGTAAAGCTTGGCATTGCTGATTAACTCCGGCGAGGAAACAGGCTGGGCCAGGCTAAAAGGCACGATAAGAGCAAATTGCAAAACGCAGAACCAAAAAAACGCGCTTGCGACGTAGAATTTTTTAGTCATCATTTTCCTTTTATTGCCGCCGCAACAAACCCGATCAAGGTAAAGACTGACATAAACTCCAGGCGGCCTGCCCACATCTGAAATATATACGTGAACTTCATTGCCACGGGCATGCTTGCCTTCGTAATCCCGCAGGATAAACCCACATTAGCGGCAGCGGAAGTGGATTCAAACAAGGAATTCAAAAAGGGATGACCGTAAAGCATCCCTATAATAGCGCCTAATCCGTAGAGGGTCAGATAACAAAAGGTAATTAAGAAAGCGCTTCTTACCTGCTTATCCTCCAGGAACATGTCTTTTATATGGTGCAACTTCTGGACCACAACTGCCTTTTCCGGAAGTATAATTTTTTTCAAGTCCTGCTTCATGGCCTTAAAGATAATGCCGATGCGCAGCATTTTAATGCCTCCGGTTGTCGAAGAGGTGCTGCCGCCCAGCGCCATAGCCAGGATTATGCCGACTAGCGCCAGGTTGGACCATTCTCCTGCAAACTGCGGCGAGTATAGCGTCACATAGCCTGTGCCGGTCTGTCCGGAGATCAACTGGTAAAAACCTTTGCGGAATAAAACTATGGCCTTGGCATAGATACCCGTCTGAGCCAAGCCCGCGGCCGTGATAAAAAAAGTAATTATAACCATCATGAAAAACGCGGTGGTTTCGATATTCTTCCATATCTCCCGGGGATTGCCTGTCCAGAGATGATAATGCAGTTTGAAATTTATTGCGCCTAAAAGCATGATCACGATGGTGGTTATTTCATAAGGAAGGCTGTGGTAATAAAGTATGTTCTGAGACTGGGGAGCAAAGCCGCCGGTATCAAAGGCGGCCATGAATACGCAGGCGCCGTGGAAAAAGGCATTAAACGAGCCCATCCCGTTTAAAATCCCGACAATCCCCAGCGCAAGGGTGCCTAAGATCAAATAAACAATGCTGACCAGCCAGATAAATCTGGCGGTATCAATAACGTTGGGTAAAACTTTTTCATCACGGGCTTCGCCGACATACATCTTGAAGGCGCCCGAAAGCCCCTTGATCGCAAAGGCAAGCGCAACAATCACAATACCCTGGCCTCCAATGAACATAATCAGGTGCCGCCAGAGATTGTGGGTATAGGAAAGATGGTCTAAGTCCTGCACCAAAGTCAAGCCGGTGGTGGCAAAACCCGACATACTGTCAAAACAGGCGTCCAGAAAAGACTTCCAGTGTCCGCTTAAATACAGCGGTAT
>JAQTNM010000126.1 GCA_028713875.1 Candidatus Omnitrophota bacterium
TCTGCACAACCTCGGCAAAGATGTTGATTTCAATAAAGGGACGGTGGGCGTTAACACAACCGGCGTCAAAAATTTCGTCGCTGATTATAAACTCGTTTCAACCATGCGCGCCTCTTTTTGCGTACTGGGACCTTTGATCGGAAAATTCAGAAAAGCCAAGGTTTCCCTGCCCGGCGGCTGCGCTATAGGCCTGAGGCCGGTAGATCTGCATATTAAGGGCTTAAGGGCGCTGGGGGTGGATGTAAACATAGAATCCGGCTATGTTGTTGCTTGCGCCCGCAGGCTCAAAGGATGCCACATATACCTTGGCGGCGAATACGGCTCTTCGGTTTTAGCCACGGATAACGTGATGATGGCTGCGGCCATTTCAAACGGAAAGACCACTATTGAAGCTGCTGCCTGCGAGCCGGAAGTTGTGGACCTGGCGGAATTTTTGATTAAGATGGGCGCTAAGATAAAAGGCCACGGGACACCCATTATAGAAGTAGAGGGAGTCAAGCATCTGCACGGGGCCGTACACAGTATTATACCCGACCGCATAGAAGCCGGCACATTCATGATCGCCTCGCTGATCACCAACAGCGATATTACTATAAAGAACGTATTAGCCAATCATTTGGGCGCAGTTATTGATAAGCTGGAAGAGGCGGGTGTCTGCGTGCATAAAGGCGCAAGTTTTATCCGCCTGGGCGTAAAAAGGAAGCTTAGGCCGGTTAATATCACGACCCTGGCTTACCCCGGATTCCCCACGGATATGCAGGCCCAGATGATGAGCCTGATGGCGGTTACCCCGGGCATAAGCGTGATTACGGAGAAGATCTATCCTGACAGGTTTATGCATGTTGCCGAGCTTAACCGCATGGGCACGCATATACAAAAGGAAGGTCCTCATGCTATAGTGGAGGGGGTAAGACAGTTATCCGGGGCCCCGGTCATGGCTTCGGACCTGCGCGCCTCGGCCAGCCTGGTATTGGCGGGTTTGGTTGCTAAAGGCAAGACCTCTATCTCCAGGATTTATCATCTTGAGCGCGGGTATGAAAATTTAGACCAGAAGTTGATAAAACTGGGAGCCAGGGTGTGGAGGGAAAAAGAATGATACTGATGATAGATAATTACGACTCTTTTACTTATAACCTGGTCCAGTATTTAGCGGAACTCAGGCAAGAGGTCAGGGTATTCAGGAATGATAAGATCACCGTTGACAAGATTAAAAAATTAAAACCTTCCAGGATCGTCATTTCACCCGGTCCGGGAAGGCCTGAAGATGCGGGGATTTCCTGTAAGCTCATCCTGGAATTTGCCGGAAAAATTCCCATACTGGGAGTGTGCCTCGGGCATCAGGCTATCGGCTATGCTTACGGCGGACGCATTGTCATCGCGCCAAAATTGATGCACGGAAAAACTTCAATGATCTATCATGACGGCAAGGGTATTTTTAAAGGTATCCCCGATCCTTTTGAAGCCACGCGGTATCACTCTTTGCTGGTGGAGAAGAAAACCCTGCCGCGCTGCCTCCAGATAACCGCCTGGACAAAACAGAACGAGATCATGGGTTTAAAACACAAAAAATATCATTTATACGGGGTGCAGTTTCACCCGGAATCCATACTGACCGGCTCCGGAAAAGATATATTAAGGAATTTTTTAAAGATATGATTGAAGAGGCAACCGCAATTCTGTCTTCCGGAGGCGACCTTGCCCCTGCGCAGATGTCCGCAGCAATGGAAGAGGTTATGGCAGGGCAGGCCGCAACCAGCCAGATTATTTCTTTCTTATCATCCCTGAGCCAAAAAGGCGAGACCGTTGACGAATTGACGGCAGCGGTAAAAATAATGCGGTTGCATGCGGCTAAGATCCATGCGGCCCAGGGAAATCTTTTGGATACCTGTGGTACCGGGGGCGACGCAAAAGGCACATTCAATATTTCCACTGCCGTTGCTTTTGTAGCCGCAGGATGCGGCATAGCAGTGGCCAAGCACGGCAACCGTTCGGTATCCAGCTGCTGCGGAAGCGCGGATATACTGGAGTTTCTGGGGATAAACATTAATTTAACGCCCCCACAATTGGAGGCCTGTCTTGAAAAAGCGGGGATTGTTTTTTTATTTGCCCAGAACATGCATCCGGCGATGAAATATGCGATGGAAGCGCGCAGGCACATAGGCAAAAGGACCATGTTCAATATTCTAGGTCCCCTGACTAATCCCGCAGGAGCTACTCACCAGTTGGTAGGCGTCTATGACCTGGCTTGGGTGGAGCGACTGGGCCGTGTTTTACAGAACCTGGGCGCAAAGCATGCTTTAGTCGTGTACGGCAATGACGGGCTAGACGAGATCACTACCACCGACGCCACTTTTATTACGGAAGTCAGGCCGGATAAAATCAGAAGCTACCAGGTTAAGCCGGAAGACTTCGGGATAGCCAGGGCTGAACCCGGAAATTTAAGAGGCGGCAAAGCCGCAGATAATGCCAAAATTTTACTGGATATCTTAAGCGGCAAAAAAGGTCCGCAGCGCGATATCGTAGCGTTCAATGCCGCCGCAGCTATATATGCCGCTGACAAAGCCGGATCCATTCAGGAAGGCCTGGGATTAGCCCGGGAAGCCATTGATTCCGGGAGGGCATTGCAGAAATTTGAGCTGTTAAAGACGTTTTCTTCAAAAAAATAGAGCAGGCGATGGCAAAGGTTGATACTTTAAAGGAAATAGTGCGCAAGAAAAAAGAAAGGCTTGCCCTGGCAAAGCAGTCTCTTGCGGAAGAAGAATTAAAGGAAAAAGCAAAGGCAGTCCAGCCTTGCCGTCCGTTTATTGAAGCCATCAATAAGCCGCGCAATATCTGTCTTATCGCCGAGATAAAAAAAGCCTCTCCTTCAGCGGGCGTTATACGGGAAAATTTCAGCCACCAGGAGATAGCCTGTATCTATCAGGATGCCGGGGCACAGGCCATATCCATATTGACCGAAGAAGATTATTTTTCAGGGAGCTTATCATATCTGGCCGAGGTTAAAAGTCTGGTCAGTCTGCCTGTATTAAGGAAAGATTTCATCCTGGAGCCTTATCAGGTCTATGAATCGCGGCTCTATGGCGCAGATGCCGTTCTTCTGATCGCCGAGTTATTAACCAAAGATACTCTAGTGCAATTGATGCAGACTGCAGAGGGCCTGGGCATGGATTGCCTGGTAGAGGTACACGATGAGAAACAGCTGAAAAAAATACTTAATCTTAAAGAAGTCCGGCTCATCGGTATAAATAACCGCTCCCTGCATACGCTGGAGCTGGATTTTAAAATAACCGAAAAGCTTTTTCCCTTAATCCCCAAAGATAAGGTCGTGGTCGTAGAGAGCGGGGTTAAGACCTCACAGGATATTTTATTTTTGAGGATATTGGGAGTAAACGCGGTCCTCATAGGCACGGCTTTTATGCAGTCACCTGACATAACCAGGAAAATTGAAGAGCTGATGGGATGGTAAAAGTAAAAATATGCGGGATAACTAACCTTGGCGATGCGTTGATGTCGGTAGGTTCCGGCTGCGATGCCCTGGGGTTTGTTTTTTACAAAAAAAGCCCGCGTTACATAAGCCCGAAGGCGGCCAGCGTCATAATCCGAAACCTGCCCAAAGACACCGTAAAGATCGGCGTCTTTGTGGATACCCCGGAGAAAAGGATAAAGAATATCGCCAGATTCTGTAAACTGGATATACTCCAGTTCCACGGGCACGAATCAGCGCAGTTCTGCCGGAAGTTCAAGGGTTATAAGATTATCAAGTCATTCAGGATAAAAAACAGGATAGATTTGCAGCACATATCGGAATATAAGACCTTCGCCTGGCTTTTTGATACTTTTGTAAGGGCAAAGATGGGGGGTACGGGTAAGAGATTCGACTGGCGCCTTCTGCGGCGTATGAATAAGTTAAATAAGCCGGTATTTTTATCAGGCGGACTTAACGCGGCAAACGTAAAAAAGGCGATAAAAACAGTGCAGCCGGACTGGGTTGATGTCTCCAGTTCCGTTGAGATAAAGCCGGGCAAAAAGGAGCCCGCAGAAGTCAGGAGATTCATCAAGGCGGCAAAGCCCGTCAGGAGAAAATAAGTTATTATTGGACTATCCCCTTTATCGTGAAAAAGCAGAAGGGGGATAAATTCGCCCGGACAACTTACGCTCACTATCTCTGCGTAAGTTGTGGGCTCATTTAAGGAGGCAGAAAATGAAAGAGATCAGGAAGATAGCGGTATTACAGGCGGCAAAGGTAGTAGGAGCGCTTTATCTTCTCGGCAGCGCCATTTTTTTCATACCCTTGACATTGATTGTGATAGCGACCAGGAATTCCCCGGCTGTTTCTTCGGCCATGCAAAAGAACCTGGGTTCATCATCGCCGTTGTTTACTCTCTTATTGCCCTTGCTGTACGGGCTTTTCGGCTTTATCTTCTCGGCGATAGCCTGCCTGCTTTATAATTTTATCGCCTCTAAAATAGGAGGGGTCAGAGTCGAGTTCGGCCAGGAATAAGGCATGAAAAAATGCCCGTTTTGCGCGGAAGAAATCCAGGAAGATGCGATTAAATGCCGCTGGTGCCAGGAGTTTTTGAAGAAGAAAAAGAAATGGCCGGGCTGTGTTTTTGGCTGCCTGCTATCTTTGGCCGCCGCATTTTTAGCGGCGGTTATTTTCGTATACCTGGTGTTTTTTCTGCTCAAGCTATTTCTGTCTAAAATATTTGCGGTTAACTTAAGCCTGCCTTATCATTATCCGCCGTTCATCGGGTTGTTCCCGGAGGGGGTGATCAAGGATTTCGGGCAGATATTCAAAAGTTTTTCAGAGGGCCTGCAGGATTTCCTGCGCGTTAAGAGCCAGGCAGGCGGCGTCACCTTTTAATAGCGGTATGCGTAAATTGACAGCGTTGATTTTT
>JAQTNM010000127.1 GCA_028713875.1 Candidatus Omnitrophota bacterium
CGAGGTGGCCGCAGAGGTGATGGAAGAGGTCACCGGAGGGGTACCGGAATTCGCGCCTTTTATCCGCTACGGCAGTTTCAGTGACTCCAGCATTAATTTTACCGTGATCCTGCGGGCCAGGGAGTTCGTAGACCAGTACCTGGTCAAGCATGAATTCATAAAGAGGCTCCATGAACGCTACGGCAAAGAGGGCATTGTCATTCCCTATCCGATAAGGGCGATAAATTACGAACAGGAGAAAAGATAGATGAAAAGGATACTTTTATTTATTCTTCCCATTTTGATCATTATCGCCGTAGCCTTCACTTTATTCGGGATCCTGCAGGTCCGTTCCGAAGAAGAAAAGCTTATGGATGACCTGAAAAGAAAAGCCCGGACCGTAGCCGAAAGCGTGGAATTATCGGCGAAATACGCCATCGTTAACAATGACCAGAGGGCGGCCAAGCGCCTGGTAGAGAGTTTTCAAAGAAGAGAGAGGATGCAGGGCTGCGTGATTTACGATAAAGACGGCAAGATTTTAGCCATTACCGAGCGCATCTCAAGCTGGGGCCAGAAAGACAACCCCTACCTTAAAGATGTTTTAAGCTCTAAAAATGCCCGCGGGGCGATAGAGAAATTCGGAGGATATTCGGTATACAGCTATACCCTGCCGGTTCTTGATGACGAGAACAACATACTGGGCTCGGTAGAGGTTATTTATGACACCTCCTATCTTTTTACTACGCTGGCGGACCTATGGAAGAGGATAAGCATAACTTTGATCGCCCTGGTAGTGCTTATAACCATAATTACCCTGCTTATCCAAAGGCAGATTTTCGTTCTGCCCGTGCGCAGGCTCACGCAGTGGTTTACGCATTTTCAAAAGGGAGATACTGAAAAGTTGCGCCCTTTTAAAGAAAAGGGAGAATTCGGAAAGCTGGTGAGCGAGGTAGAACAGGTTGCCCTGGGCTTGAGGGTTGCGCGCAAGGTCGTGACCGACGAGGCGCATGCGCGCATCGAAAAGCAAGAATTGTGGACAGAGAGCAAGCTGCGCGACCTTATCCATGCCAAGCTGGGGGAGAACTCCTTTTTTGTCGTATCAAACAGGGAGCCTTACATGCATGTCATGGATGAAGTGACCGGCGCGCCTAGATGCGTGCGTCCGGCCAGCGGCGTGGTTACCGCGATAGACCCCATATTGCGCGCCTGCGGCGGGACGTGGATCGCCCACGGCAGCGCCGATGCCGACAGGAAGTTCGTGAATTCCAAGGATAAGCTCGGGGTGCCCCCGCAGGATAACCGCTATATCCTTAAGAGGGTCTGGCTTACCAAGGAAGAGGAAGACGGCTACTACTATGGTTTTTCGAACGAAGGCTTATGGCCGCTTTGCCATATTACGCATACCCGCCCGATATTCAGGGAAACCGACTGGCAGATGTATAAAAAAGTAAATCAGAAGTTCGCCGACAGCATTTTAGAGGAATTGCCGGCCAACAACCCCTTCGTTTTTATCCAGGATTATCACTTTACCCTGCTCGCTAAAATGATTAAAGAAAAAAGGCCGGATGCGACAGTGGCTTTATTCTGGCATATCCCCTGGCCGAACCCCGAAGTCTTTGCGATCTGCCCTTATCAACAGGAGATCCTTGACGGGATGCTGGCCTGTGACATGATCGGTTTCCACGTGCAATTCCATTGCAATAATTTTCTTGATACCGCAAACCGCCTGATCGAGTGCCGCGTTGACACGGAGAAGTTCAGTGTGGTCCGGGCCAATAAGGAGACATTCATAAGGGCTTTTCCGATCAGCGTTGACGGCTATATCGGCGCACAGCCGGCCAAGGAAGAATTAGAGCAGATAAAGAGGATCCGCCAGGAATTCCAATTGCAGGATAAATTGGTCGCGGTCGGAGTGGACAGGATCGACTATACAAAAGGAATCCTTGAGCGGATACTGGCCATCGACAGGTTTTTGGAGAAGTACCCGGAGTACAGACATAAATTCGTGTTTATACAACTGGCCGCTCCCAGCAGGACGCACATCAAGCGTTATCATGAGCTTATCGCGGAGATAGACGAGCTGGTGGAAAAGAAGAATTGGAAGTACTGGGAGGGGGATTGGAAGCCGATAATTTATCTGAAGAGATATTTTTCACCCGAAGAGATAAGGCCGTATTACCTTCTTGCGGATCTCTGCGTTGTCAGCTCTTTGCATGACGGGATGAATCTTGTGGCCAAAGAGTACGTTGCGTCAAAGAACGACTTAAACGGCGCCTTGATGCTCAGCTGTTTTACCGGGGCAGCCAGGGAATTGACGGACGCCATCCAGATAAACCCCTACTCAATAGAAGAGTTCGCGGATGCGATAAAGTTCACGCTGGAGATGCCCGCAGAAGAGAAAAGAAAACGCATGGAAAACATGCGCAAGATAATAGCGGAAAATAATATTTACCGTTGGGCAGCCAGCATAATCACTGAGCTGGCAGCATTGAAAAAAAGCTGATTTGAAAAGATGCATTATTTGTTTGATGAATGGGGCGACATTAAAAAGAGAGCAAGGGGCAGGTCTTTATTCATCTTCCTTGATTTTGACGGTACCCTGACGCCCATCGTCAAAACCCCGGATAAGGCAGAGCTTTCCGCGAAATTTAGAACATTGCTGGGAAAAATAGCGGAAAGCCAAAATTTAAAATTAGCCTTTATAAGCGGAAGGGGCCTGGCAGATATAAAAAATAAAATAGGCATTAAAAATGCGATATATTCCGGAAATCACGGCTTAGAGATAGAAGGGCCTAAAATTAAATTTAGTCTGTTTTCCTTACCCGGATACAGAAAAACTCTGGAACGCATAAAGAACGACTTAAAACAAAACATATCTTCTGTGCGCGGGATTTTTGTGGAGGACAAAGGGCTTTCTTTGAGCCTGCATTACCGCCAGGCAGAAAAAAAACTGATACCCAGGATAAAAACTATCTTTCATGAAACAGTGATATCTTACCTGGCGGGCAATAAAATAAAGGTCAGGTCGGGCAAGATGGTGCTGGAGATAAGGCCTCCCGTAGAATGGGATAAGGGCAGGGTAGTGTTATGGCTTCTGGCCAGGCAAATTTTTGCGGCGAAAAAAGAGGACGTCCTGCCGGTTTATATAGGGGATGATGTTACGGATGAAGATGCGTTTAAAGCGTTAAGAAATAAAGGCCTGACCATATTTGTGGGCAAACCCAAAGAATCTTATGCCCGCTATTATTTAAAGAGCCCGAATGAAGTGATGCGCTTTTTAAGAGATATATCGGGAGCATAACATATTATGGCAGAATTAATTAAAGCAAAAGAGCCGTTTAGATTTTCCACGAGATTGCACCTGTCGGAGTTGACTGGCCTGCGGGCCAGTACTTTAGGCCAGTTGCTTGAGCTTATCAAGGAGGTGTCCGGCTCATGCATTTATCATCATACCCATAGATACCTGCAGCAACACCAGTATCTTTCTCCTGAGCCGCCGAATGACTTTGCATACTGGGTGACGGATATCCTGGGGGAAGATGAATTAGGGGAGAAGCTGGCCAGCATTGATACCGTGCAATACTCCACTATCCGCTCCCTGAGGGAAAAGATCGCCTCCACAATTGAAAGTTATCTGCAGGATAACCCTTTGGCCAAGCTGAAATTTGCGCACTCGGGGGAAGAATTCCACTTTATCAAATCCGTCAGTTTTATCCTGCCGACAAACTATGTTGCTTATGATTTGAAGGAATTCACGGATATTTTAAGGAAGATTACCATAGACGCTATTTATTTTCATATCTTTGAGGCGCGCCTGAGGATTGAAAAGCCGACAAACGATTTTTCATACTGGATTGAAAATTCTTTAGGCGATAAGAAATTAGCGGGTGATATTGCCAGGCTTGATCCCTATACCAGCACCTTGGAAGATCTGCGAAAAACGGTTATTCAGGTAATCGAAAAAAGGATGCCCGGATAAATGGCAAAATTAGAGGAATATATCCCCATCGTAGGACAGTCTATCATTGATGACCTGAGGTTGCTCGGCGAGCGCCTGAAAGATAAGGTCATCCAGAACATAAATTCCACTCCCGTGGGGGGCGGGGTAGCCGAAATACTCAACCGCATGATCCCTTTATTGCAGGAATTAGGCGTAGATGCGAAATGGGACGTGATAAAAGGCGGAGAGCAGTTTTTTGAAGTGACAAAAAAGTTCCACAACGCATTGCACGGCAGGCCCGCCAGGATCGTCTCCAGGGACTTTGAGATATTCATGGAGACCAGCCGGGAGAACATCGCCAATGTCAACACCTACGGGGATATTATTTTCATTCATGACCCGCAGCCGATAGCCCTGATCAATAAGAGGGATCATAACAAGTGGCTTTGGCGCTGTCATGTCGACGTATCCAATCCCAACGACAAGGTCTGGAAGTTCCTTATGGATTTTATCGTCCGTTATGATGCGGCGGTATTTTCCGCTCCGGCTTTTTCCCGTCGGCTTCCGATCAGGCAATTCCTCATCTCTCCTTCTATCGACCCCCTGGGGGACAAAAATAAAGAGCTGCCTCAGGAAACAATAAATAATGTCCTGAAAAAATACAATATAGTTAAGGATAAGCCTATAATTACCCAAATATCCCGCTTTGACCGGTTAAAGGATCCCATAGGGGTAATTGAGGCATACCTGCAGGTAAAAAAATATATAGATTGCCAGCTGGTTTTAGCCGGCGGCACTGCAGACGATGACCCGGAAGGGCTGCAGGTCCTTGCCGAGGTTAAAGACAGGGCCGAAAAGGATAAAGACATCCATGTCCTGCTGCTTCCCCAGGACGATATAGAAGTGAATGCGTTACAAAGGGCATCGGATGTCATCATCCAGAAGTCCCTTAAGGAGGGAT